>JAZRKZ010000178.1:0-5414 GCA_045646565.1 Lachnospiraceae bacterium | reverse complement strand
CGGAGGCGGAACAGCGCGGCGTTGTAGAGGCGCTTCGCGAGCACCGACATGCGCTCCATATAATCGTAAAAGTCCGGGTGATGTCCCTTCGACAGGACGGTCGTGTCCGCAAGATACATGGATGGGTGCTCCTTTGCACATACCTTTATTTCATGGTATAATTATACCACTGAAGCAAATGGTTGTAAAGGAGAAACCGAACGTATGTACGAGAAAAAGAAAGGGCAGCCTTACTATACGAACCGCCACAGCTGTTTCCTCCTGCAGTACCACATGGTGCTGGTGACGAAGTACCGGCACCCGGTACTGACCGGAGGGGTAAGGGATATCGTCTACGGCACGATCCGCGATATATTCGCGGAGAAGGGCCTCGTGATCCTTGAGATGAACGGGGAGATGGACCATGTCCACATCCTGTACGAGGCGGATCCTTTTACCGCGCCGGGGAGCCTCGCGAACATCGTGAAGACGAAGACCTCCCGGTTCGCCAGGAAGGAGTACGGGGAAACGGTGCTCAGGAAATATTACTGGAAACCGTATTTCTGGTCAGACAGCTATTTCGTGACGACGGTCAGCGGGAATTCCCTTACAATGGTCCAGGAATATATCCGGGGCCAGTAAGCTTGATCTGGCATTCACCCACGCCCATGCGGTGCGGCAGCTCCTATGGACGTGGTACTCTGCTGCTACGCTTCATAGATTGCTTCCTTCAAAAAACTGATTCTTTTTCAAGATATCATTAAAGTCAGGAAGAAACGAATCCTCACCCCGGGAAGACTCTTCTCGGGGTATCTTATCAAAGGGTCTGGCCAGAAAGCCCCGTGAAACGACGGCAGTCGATTCTTTTAATTTCATTGCAATTCACCTGCTCAAAATCATGTTTTTTCCATCGGAAAGCAGTCTCAAATCGAAAAATGTGGGAAAAGACGTGCCAAAAGACCTGAAAAATGGCGAGATTGGGCAGTCGAATTTTCTAAAAACCGGGGTTAGCAACCGATAACACACGGGGGCACGCACCGACAGACCACATTGTCCTCTCTATGCCTTTGATATGGAGAGATGTTCACACACCCAAGGCTCAAATGAATACTTAGAAATACTTGACAGATGGCAAACAGCAAAGAATATCCATTTTTCGAATGGCAGCTAAAGGAGGACCGAAGATGAGCTATTTCACACTTAAAGACGGGCAGCAGCTGTACTATGAGGACCTGGGAGAGGGCCCCGAGACACTGATCATGATGCATGGCTGGACAAGTTCGCATGATATCTATGTGAAACCGGCGGAGCTGCTCAAGGATAAGGCAAGATGCATCATTTATGATCACCGGGGGCACGGAGGAAGTAAAAACGCAAACAGCGGAAATCCTACGATGGAAACTCTCGCAAGCGATCTGAATGAAATCATTAAGGGTCTTTCTCTTGCAAACATAACACTGCTGGGATGGTCCATGGGTGCCGGGGTCATCTTCAACTATGTCCGTCTCTATGGATGTGACGCCCTGAAGAGAATCATTCTCTGCGACATGACGCCAAAACAGCTTAATGACGAGGAATGGAAGCTGGGGCTGTATCAGGGCAAATATACGAAAGAAGACATGGAGCGGGATGCGGAAAAGGATTTTTACTCTCTGTATAAAGAGTTCGCCATCGGAGCAATTCCCAAGCTGAAAAAAATCCCCGGATTCCTCCTTAAGAAACCTCTCAAAAAGAGACTGGCTGAATGTGATGAACCTGTGCTGAAAAGTCTTGCGAAGTCCATGAAACTCCAGGACAATCGACCGGTCGTAGAAGGGATCACAGTTCCGGTCACCTATTTCTATGCGGTCCCCGGCTCCCTGTTCTCGCCGAAGCTTGCGGATTGGTATAAGAAACATGTGCCGACCCAGTACAGGTCTGTTCGATTCCCGAACAGCACACATATGCTGGTCAGCGACTATCCTGAAAGATTCGCGGAAGAGGTCAGCGCAGTCCTAAAACAGTAAAAGAAGCGCATTACCGCAAAACACAGTTTACCCTCACGGTCGACGGCGAGAGGGCAATCTCAAGTACTGAAAGAAAAACGCCGAAAAGCCGGGAAGTCCCGGGGAGGGGAGGAAGGATGCAGGCAAGGGAATATTTGCAAATACTGCACGTTGCAGAAAAACTCAAGGACACCACACGGCACTGCACAACGTCAAAAAGACGTACGGAAAGCGTGGCAGAGCACAGCTGGCGGGTATCACTGATGGCCTACCTCCTGCGATACGAGTTTCCTGATGTTGATACTGACAAAGTCATCCGAATGTGTCTGATCCATGACCTTGGCGAGTGTTTCACGGGAGACATTCCTGTGTTCCTCAAAACAAATGATGAAAGAGAGATCGAAGAGTCTCTTCTTGTGCAATGGGTCCGGACGCTGCCGAAGGAGATCGCCGAGGACATGCTCGCTCTCTACGACGAGATGAAAGCCCAGCAGACGACGGAGGCAAAGATCTACAAGTCGCTCGACAAGCTCGAAGCCCTGATCCAGCACAATGAGTCTCCTCTTAATACATGGTCAGATAACGAATATGAGCTGAATAAAACGTATGCGTTTGATACAGTCGCTTTCTCGGAATGGCTCACCAAATTAAGACGGGTCATCCTTGAAGACACGCTGGAAAAAATCGATGCCGAATCGTAAAACCATATCATCTGTACTGCGAATAAAATGCGATGGACCATCACCCGCACAACCATTCAAGTCTCGCTCTGAACCAGAAAAGAAGGTGCGCTATGTTTTCGAGAAAGATTTACCGTTCCGATATGCTAAGATGCGTTCTCTGTCACGACGCGCCATGCAGCAGCTCCTGTGGGAGAATTGATCCGGCCGGAATGCTCCGCAGCATCTGGTTTGATAATGAAAAGGCAGCGGCTGCCAGATTCCCGGAGGAATCCCCCTGCGCCGCATGCCCTGCACCATGCGAGAGTGCATGCGTACGCCCGCACGAAGTCCCGATCAAGGCACTGATGGGGCAGCTGCACGATGAAATTAAGCCGGATCTTGAGGTGCCGGCTCCGGAAGACTTTGAGAGCCTTCGTACAACTATATGCGACATCCCGCTGGAAAACCCGTTCCTTCTGTCGTCCTCCGTTGTGGCAAGTACCTTTGATATGTGCGACAGGGCGTTTGCGGCAGGATGGGCCGGCGCGGCGTTCAAAACAGTCTGCTCGTTCGAGATCCATGAGGCGTCGCCCCGTTTTTCCGCAATCACCGGAGATAACGGAAGCATTATCGGTTTCAAGAATATTGAACAGCTCTCCGATCATTCCGTCGTGGAGAACATGGATTGTATCCGGAAACTGAAAGAAAAATATCCGACAAAATTCATTCTGGTATCCATTATGGGCCAGAATGACGCCGAATGGGAAGAACTTGCGCGGCTCTGTGAAGAAAACCGGGCGGACGCGATAGAACTGAACTTCTCCTGTCCGAATATGGCGGATGGCGGCCTGGGATCTGACATCGGACAGGTGCCGGAGCTTGTGGAGCGCTTTACAAGGGCTGCCAGACGCGGAACATCCATACCGATCCTGGCTAAACTGACGCCGAATGTTGACCGGATGAGCCCGGCAGCGGAGGCTGCCATGCGCGGAGGTGCGGACGGCATCGCTGCGATCAACACGATCAAGAGTATTATCGGCGTTAATCCGCACACGTATATCTCTTCCCCGGCGGTCCACGGAATGTCCGCTGTCGGCGGATACAGCGGGAATGCTGTCAAACCGATCGCACTACGCTTTATCGCCGAGCTCGGGAAAAATCCAAATCTTTCCGATATGCATCTCAGCGCTATGGGCGGCGTCGAAACATGGAAAGATGCATTTGAGTATATCGCTCTCGGAGCCGGCAGTGTGCAAATCACGACAGCCGTCATGCAGTATGGTTATCGCATCATTGACGATTTAAAATCCGGCCTTCAAAACTATCTCGCGGAAAAAGGCCTGCACAGCGTGGATGAGATCCGCGGAATTGCTCTGGACAGCGTCAGTGAAGTGACCGATATACTGGAGCGGGATACCGTCGTATTTCCGAAATTCAACCGGGATAAATGTATCGGATGCGGCCGCTGCATGATCGCGTGCGCTGACGGAGGCCACCAGGCCATCCGCATGGATAAAGACCGCAGGATACATGTTGACGGAAAGAAATGCGTGGGCTGCCACCTCTGCGTTCTTGTGTGCCCGCAGAGGGCGATCGGCTCCAGCCGGCGAATATCTGTACCTTTTAAAAAATAACGGTTCACGTGAAGCGTATCAGATTCATGAAGGTTTCTGCGAAGCGTATGAGATTGCTGAAGAAAGAGGGGTGTGTGGAAAAAAACGATGAACTGCAGGAAGGGGCTGTCGCATTAGACGTTGGCATCACTTCATATGGCAGACAGATGACGTCTTCCATACAAAGTGGCGTCTGCCTTTAATTCGGCAGCCTCTTTTTTCAGTTCAGCCGGCACGAGGCAAGAACGCCCCAGAATGTTTTAGTTGCAAAAAACTTCCGGCTTGCTATAATATTTCATACTGTAAAAAGATTGGAGAAAACAAGTATGCCGCAGATCAAGAATGAAGCCGAACAGAGAATAGAAGCTGAAAGACAGCAGAAATACATAGAAGAACTGAAGACGCTCGTGGCGGCAATAGCAGATCACACCGGCCGCCCGCTCATCTCATGCGTTGTGACTTTTGGCTGTCAGATGAACGCCAGAGACTCCGAAAAACTCCGCGGAATCCTGCACGCGGCGGGATTTGTCGACACAGACAACGAAGATAACGCGGACCTCGTCATCTATAATACCTGCACAGTCCGGGACAACGCCGACCAGCATGTCTACGGAAGGCTGGGACACCTAAATGCGGTGAGAAAGAAACGGCCGGATATGATCATCGGCCTGTGCGGCTGTATGATGCAGGAAGATCATGTGGTGGCCAGGATCAGAAAGAGCTATCCGTTCGTCAGGCTCATGTTCGGAACGCATAATCTCTACGCGTTTCCGGAACTGCTCGTCCGCACCCTGAAAGAGGATAAGAGAGTCATCGATATCCGGCAGAAGACGGAGGTCTTCCCCGAGAGCCTGCCGGTCGTGCGAAAGCACTTTTTCAAATCCGGCGTCAACATCATGTACGGCTGCAACAATTTCTGCAGCTACTGCATCGTCCCCTATGTGCGCGGACGGGAAATCAGCCGGACGCCGGAAGAAATCCTGTGCGAGATCCGGCGCCTTGTGGACGACGGCTGCGTGGAGATCATGCTCCTCGGACAGAACGTCAACTCCTACGGGAAGACGCTGGAAACAAAGGTGACCTTTGCCGGGCTGCTCCGCGAAGTCTGCAAAATAGAAGGCCTTGAAAGACTCCGCTACATGACCTCCCACCCGAAGGATCTGTCCGACGAGCTC
>JAZRKZ010000177.1:0-4888 GCA_045646565.1 Lachnospiraceae bacterium | reverse complement strand
AAACGGTTACCTGCACTTAAAGTGTAACAGTAAAATCAACTCTTGCAAAGAGAAACAGTGACATTTCTCGTTTCTGTAAGAGTTAATGCCACTGCTCAAAAACCGTTATTCAGAGTGGAAATAAACTTTTCACTTCAGCCCAGCCTTATTTTTATTCTCCATCGCGCAATACGTGTGCCTTTAGCAGAGTGGTACGCCCGTCGCTCCCGCCTATAAAAGACCGGCGACGCCGCCGTAGGCGTCGAGTGTATCCGAGATGAGATCGTCCAGGGCTTCCATGCCGAGGATCTCGACAGGAGCGCAGTCATCCGTCAGGATATGGTCTCCGCCCTCCTCGTATCGAAGGTTTTCGAGGACCGTCAGCAGCTGGTTTTTCAGCTCCCCGTTTTCCAGGGCAGACACGCGCTCGCCGAACGTTGTAAAGAGATCTTCGTCCATCCCCGCGAAAAGCTCCCTGTTCGTGTTGTTGCCGACCGTCACCGTGGCCACGCTCGGGAAGACGCTGCAGATCGTGTCGATCAGGCAGTCGTTGATCCCGCCTTCCTCCTCCGACCGCATATTCATATTGACGACCATCACGCCGCCGGGGTTCAGGTGGTCTTTCACCATCGTAAAGAACTCGGTCGTGGACATCTGGAACGGGATCGTTATGTCCTGATAGGCATCGACCATGATGATGTCATATGTGCCGGCATTCCGCAGATAAGCTCTTCCGTCCTCGCAGATGACCGGGATTTCCTCCGGCAGTTCAAAATACTTCCTCGACAGGTCGACGATCTTCTGGTCGATCTCGACCCCCTCGGATGTGATCCCGGGGAAATAGATCTCGCACTGCTTGGCATATGTTCCCGTACCCATGCCGAGTACCAGCAGAGACATGTCGCCGCCGCTCTCTCCCGCCATCAAAGGCGCTGCCAGCGCATAATCGTAGTACATGCCCGTCAGTCCGCCCTTCTTCTTATAGATAGACTGAACGCCTTCAAGGACATTGGTGGAGAGAATGATGTCCTCCGGAGTCTCTTCGACTCTGAGATAATTATAGATCGACTCGCCCTCATAGAGAATGTCATCCTCCCAGAAAGCGAAGCTGTAGTCAAAAGGGAGGAAGATCAGGGCGATGATGACGCCCGCTGCTGCCCCTCCTCTCAGAACATGCTTTTTCGCCGTGAGAAAATACAGCAGCGAAATGACCGCAAGGATCCCCGAAAAGATGTAAAAAGTCGCTGCGGTCCCAAAGCTCGGGATCGTGACGAACGTCGGCAGGAATGTGCCCAGAATGCTTCCGATCGTCCCGCACGCTTCGATGGTTCCCACAGTCTTTCCGTTATCGACGAGATTAACGGTCGAATACTTGATGAGGGAAGGAGTGACCGTCCCGAGCAGGCAGAGCGGGAATACAAAGAGCACAAGGCAGGTTGCAAATGCAGCCCACACCAGATAATTGCCCTGCGCCACAGTAACGACCGCCAGCGTAACGGCAAGGATCACATATCGTCCCGCCAGAGGCAGCGCCGCTGTCCACACGGCTGCGATCATGAGCCGGGTATAAAGCTTCATCGGATCCGGGTTTTTGTCCGCCGACCGGCCGCCCCAGATGCTTCCGATTGCCATGGCAATCATGATCATGCCGATAATTACAGTCCAAATGACCTGTGAAGACGAAAAATAGGGAGTCAGCAGTCTGCTGGCCCCCATCTCGATTGCCATGATCGACATTCCGGAAAAGAACGCCGTTGCATAGAGATATAACCTGTTCTTAATCATAACGCCCCTCTCGAAGCTCTTTATTTCTTTCTGCCGAACAGATTCATCAGCATCAGCGGGAGACCGCCGAGGACGATGAATACATCTGCCAGATTAAATACAACGCGGCTAAGGCCTTTCACTCTTCGGTCCACAACGCTGATATAGTCCGTGACGCTGCCCCTCATCCATCTGTCATACAGGTTGCTTGCGGCGCCGCCGAGCAGGAATGCGTACGAGATCTTTTTCAGAACGCGTCTCCTCATAGGGAGCAGCGTTAAAAAGCGCAGTCCGGCGAGACCTGCAACAGCGGTGGAAACCACCTTGACATAAGGAGCCTTACTGGAAAAAAAGCCTCCTGCAATCCCTTTGTTCTCGACCCTGCGGATCAGGATCTTTCCGCCGGCGGCAATTTTAGCGTCCCGGCCCGGCTTCATCTTCTGTTCAACACTGCGTTTGTAGTACTGATCAAGGCGAAAAATCAATGCGGCAATTAACAGATATCTCATTCTATATCCCCCTGACTTCCATGAATCCCTGCGCAACAGGTCTAAATCACTCTACCGCGTCATCCCCGGCGTCCCGGAGCATATCGCCGGCCATACTATCGGTCTCTATACTCTCCGCCGCAGCCCTCGGTCTCTCCGCCTTCGAAATTCTGCCGACCGGGATCGCGTAACCGCATCTCGGACAGTAAGCCGCATCGGACGAAATGATTTCGTGGCATTTCGGGCAGAGCTTCTTCTGCTGTACTTCGGCAAGTGATTTTCTCGCGTTCCGTATGATCATCCTGTGGGAATCGATCGCGCTGATTATATCCGCAAGGTCATCTGACACCTCGATATCGCCGTCTTTAACGCCTCTGTAGACGAGTTCGCCGATCTGCTGGTAAAGCCGCTCTACATCTTTCTGCTCGGCGGTGATCTGCGCGTTGAGTTTCGTTGTCTCCACGACTTCACTTGTCTTGCCGACTGCCTGCTGTGTGAGCCTTGAGATCGTGCTGCCTATCTCGCTGAAAAAAACATCTGCCATTGCTCTTCTCCTTGTCTTTTATCACTCCCGCGAAGCAGCGTCCGCAGGCCTTCATGAACCCGGGCTATTTCCGCCGGAGCGTTTTATGCTTCATGTGTGTTACGACCGCATTTCGGCCTTCGTCCCCTGTTCTTTAAAATGGCGTCAGCCCTGGCCGCGAAGAAGGATCCTCGGACCGCCGATATGCTCGACATACGCCTTCGTGATAACGACTTCACCGATCAGATCATCCTTGGGGATCTCATACATGATATCCAGCATGAACTCCTCAATGATCGACCGAAGGGCCCGGGCACCGGTATCTTTCTGCATCGCTTTCTCCGCGATTGCCTCCAGCGCATCCTCCTCGAATGTCAGCTTCACCTCATCCATCGAAAGCAGCGCCTCGTACTGCCTGAGGATCGCGTTCTGCGGTTCGTTCAGGATCCTCACCATCATATCCTTGGTGATTGCATCGAGCGAGAAAACGATCGGCAGACGGCCGAGGAACTCCGGGATCATACCAAACTTCCGAAGATCTTCCGTCGTCACCTTCTGCATGATGTTCCGGTCCTCATCGTGCGCGTCCCGAAGCTCCGCCGAAAAACCGATCGAGCTGTGCTTCGTGAGACGTTCCTTTATGATCTCCTCAAGATCCGGGAACGCACCGCCGCAGATGAACAGGATGTTTCTTGTATTGACCGTTTTGAGGGGCACCATCGCGTTCTTGCTGCTGGCACCGACCGGGACTTCGATATCAGCCCCCTCGAGCAGCTTCAGCATACCCTGCTGGACAGCTTCACCGCTGACGTCTCTCGAGTGCGTGTTCTTCTTCTTCGCGATCTTATCGATCTCGTCGATAAATATAATGCCGTGCTCCGCGCGGCTCACATCGTTGCCGGCCGCCGCGAGCAGCTTGGAGACGACGCTCTCAATGTCATCGCCGATATAGCCGGCTTCCGTCAGAGACGTCGCGTCTGTCAGTGCGAGAGGCACATCGAGAAGTTTGGCCAGTGTCTGCACAAGATAGGTCTTGCCGCTGCCTGTCGGACCGATCATGAGAATATTGGATTTCTGGATCTCGACCGGATCCGGCACATTGGGATCGGGAATCAGTTCTTTGGAGTCTGCTGCCGCCTTCTCCGCCCTCCTCTGCTCGTCGATGATCCGCTTATAGTGATTGTAGACCGCCACGGACATCGCTTTCTTGGCGTACTCCTGTCCGACGACATAGCGGTCGAGCCGGGCTTTGATCTTGTGCGGCGGCATGATATCCTGCATCGAGAACTTCTTTTCCGCCGGCGCGGATTCCTTCCCCGCCTCCTTTGCCGCAAGGCCGCCGAAACCGTCAATATTCATGAAGGATATATTCGGAAAATCCTTCAGGCCCTGAAAAATCGAACCGAGATTAAAAGACGGGCTCTTGATATAATCCGTTGTCTTCTTCAGGCAGTCGTTGCAGACGCACATGCCGTTCGGCAGGTCGACCAGCTGCCCCGTCACATTCTCCGGCCGATTGCACATCGAGCAGAAGCGAAAGGTATCTCTGCGGTCCTTTTTTGTATTCTTCTTCTCCTCTTTTATGCCTGTATCCGACGGGTCGCTAAGCTCCGCGAAATCCGCGTCATACACTTGGCTGTCGTCATCATACTGATTTGTCATCTGAATCTCCTGTTAACGTTTTTGATCCGGGATCACATCGAAGCCGCCGTTCTGAGCGCCCTCTTCCGGGGCCGACTCGTCGCCCTGTTTCCTGGATTCATCGATATCAGAATCTTTGCGGTATCCAAGTGTGATCTTGATTTTAACTTTTTCATATTTGGTCTCATCCTCGTTCAGTCTGCTGACCGTGAAATCGATCTCTTCCCCGGCAGCGTAATAGCGCAGATACGTGATGAGCTGTGATGTTGTTGAGATGGAAATGCCATCCATCGCCGTAATGATATCGCCTTCCTTAAGGCCTGCCTTCTCGGCAGGTCCGCCCTTTGTCAGTTCGCTGACATAGACGCCGGACGGATATCCGCTCTGTACATAGTAGGACGGCACATCGATACACATGATTCCGATATAGGAGGCGTGCTCATCGTCGACGATCGTCCTTGCGGGTTTTCCTCCCAGACTGTCAAGGATCGGT
>JAZRKZ010000176.1:0-7318 GCA_045646565.1 Lachnospiraceae bacterium | reverse complement strand
AGGAGCCGGGCTGCTTCCGCAGCGACGTCCTCAATTCTGACCGTGAGCTTTTCTCTCGTATCGCGGCGTACGATCACGCACTCGCCTCTTTCCATATCCTTCGGACCGATCTCGACGCGGAGCGGGAAACCTCGCATCTCCTGCTCGGCGAACTTCCAGCCCGGAGACTTGACCGGGTCGGCGTCGATCTTCACGCGGATACCTGCGTCCTTCAGCCTGGCGGCAATTTCGTCCGCCTTATCGAGTACGCCTTCCGCTTTCTGGCGGATCGGAATGACTACGCACTGGGTCGGCGCGATCTTGGGCGGCAGAACGAGACCGGAATCATCGCCGTGGACCATGATGACAGCGCCGATAAGTCGGGTCGTCATTCCCCAGGATGTCTGATGGACGTACTTCAGCGTATTGTCCTTATCAGTGTACTGGATACCGAACGCGCGGGCAAATCCATCCCCGAAATTGTGGCTCGTGCCCGACTGCAGTGCCTTGCCGTCATGCATGAGCGCTTCAATCGTATAAGTCGCTTCCGCGCCGGCGAACTTTTCCTTATCCGTCTTGCGGCCGCGGATGACCGGGATTGCAAGGACGTCCTCAAGGAAATCCGCATACAGATTCAGCATGAGGACCGTTCTCTCCTCCGCTTCCTCCGCGGTAGCGTGAGCGGTATGACCTTCCTGCCACAGGAATTCGCGGGATCTCAGGAACGGTCTGGTCGTCTTCTCCCAGCGGACAACGCTGCACCACTGGTTATAAAGCTTCGGCAGATCTCTGTATGACTGGATATCCTTCTGATACAGATCGCAGAACAGTGTCTCCGAGGTCGGTCTGACACACATTTTTTCCTGAAGCGGCTCAATGCCTCCCTTTGTGACCCAGGCAACTTCCGGAGCGAATCCCTCGACGTGATCCTTCTCTTTCTGAAGAAGGCTCTCCGGGATGAACATCGGAAGGTATACATTTTCAACCCCGGTCTCCTTGAACCGGCGGTCAAGCTCCGCCTTGATATTTTCCCAGATCGCGTATCCAGCCGGCTTAAATACCATACATCCCTTGACAGATGTATAGCCTGTCAGTTCGGCCTTCTTCACAACATCTGTATACCACTGGGCAAAGTCAACATCGCGTGCTGTAATTTCTGATACCAGCTTCTTATCTGCAGCCATAATAATCTATTAACTCCTCTTTCCTATTGTTTTCGTCTATCCGTCATATTTTTGAGCCCCGCCGGATTCTCCCGGCAGCGGGCGGAACTTGAATTTACAGAGTGATCTTTATCTCGCGGTTCGTGTGCGTGTACTGATAATAGCGCACGCCCGCCGCGTCGAACATACGCTTCGACGCGATGACCGACGGCGTATCCGCATACTTGTCACAGTCGTAGATGACCGTGCGGATACCGGCCTGAATAATGGCCTTCGCACACTCATTGCACGGGAACAGCGATACATAGATCTTCGCCCCCTCAAGGCTTCCTCCCCTGTAGTTGAGGATGGCGTTGAGCTCGCTGTGGGTCGAGTAAAAATACTTGTTCCTCAGCGGATCCGTGCCGTCGCGGTTCCAGGGGAACTCATCATCGGAGCAGCCCTTCGGGAAGCCGTTATACCCCATCGAAAGGATCTTGTTATCCTCGCTGACGATGCAGGCGCCGACCTGTGTGTTCGGGTCCTTGGACCGCATGCCGGCAAGAATCGCTACGCCCATGAAATACTCATCCCAGCTCAGGTAGTCGACTCGTTTAAAATTCATCTTAGATACCTCCCCGGAAGTGTCTTCCAGTTACTTCGTTCCGAATATCCGGTCGCCGGCATCGCCGAGACCCGGCACGATATAGCCAATATCATTCAGATGATCGTCGAGCGCGCCGACATAGATATCGATGTCCGGCTCCGCATCCTGAAGCCTTTTGAGTCCCTCCGGGGCTGCAATAATGCACAGGAAACGGATATTGGTGCAGCCGTGCTTCTTCAGCTGCCGAATTGCGTCCACTGCGGATCCGCCTGTCGCCAGCATCGGATCGACAACAAAAACATCCCGATCCTCAATATCTGCCGGCAGCTTGCAATAATACTCGACCGGCTCCAGCGTCTCATGATCGCGGTACAGGCCTATGTGACCGACCTTGGCCGCGGGAAGCAGTGTCTGCATGCCCGTGACCATACCGAGACCCGCCCGCAGGATCGGAATGATCGCAAGTTTCTTTCCCGAAAGCCGTTTTGCGGTCGTATGGCCCATCGGAGTCTCGACCGGATAGTCCTCCAGTTCGAGGTTTCTGGTCGCCTCATAGCACTCGAGCGTCGCGATCTCGCTGACCAGTTCCCTGAATTCCTTCGAACCTGTTTCAACGTTCCTGATAAGCCCGATTTTATGCTGGATCAGCGGATGATCCATAATGACAGTCATTCCCATGTTGTCTGCTCCTCCATTTTCATGCTTCTATAACAGAATGGCCCGCTGCCTTGAGAAGGCGGTTCATGATCGCCTGTCCCATGCGCGGGGTATCGAACGCTTCCGAATAGATAATATCCACACCGTCGTCATCAAAGGCCCGAAGGACAGAAAAAAGATGCTGGGCGATCTCCTTATCAGAATCAATGCTCCCTATATCGCGCACAACGCCCGCAGTATAACGGGCAGCCGTCTCGGCCGTCGCGATAATGCCGACGGTCTTGCCGCTAAGCGCGGCAGAGTGCGCAAGCTCATTGATTTTCTCTACAACATTCTCCATGTCTCCGGTCACAATACTAAGCCTAGCTTTCGGCGCATAATGGCGGTAAGCCATCCCCGGCGCTTTCGGCTTTTGATCAGTAAGACCGTCTGCCGCTGTGATGGCAGGATCGACACAGACCTCCCCCAGAACTTCCCTGAGCTTTTGTTCATTGACATAACCGGGGCGGAGAATACAAGGAATGTCCTCCGTAAAATCCACGATCGTCGACTCAAGGCCGATCCTCACTTCGCCCCCGTCGATCACCATATCGATCCTTCCGTTCAGATCCTCCATGACGTGTTCGGCCCTGGTAGGACTCGGACGTCCTGAAGTATTCGCGGACGGTGCGGCTATATAGCCGCCCGCTGCCCGAATCAGGGCGAGCGCGATCGGATGATTCGGCATACGGACAGCGACCGTGGGCAGACCGCCGCTGGTCTCGTCCGGAACAATATCCTTTTTCTTAAATATCATCGTGACCGGTCCCGGCCACCAGACTTTCGCAAGGCGGATCGCCGCCTCCGGCACCTCTGTCACGATCGGATAGAGATGCTCCATATCCGCAATATGGACAATGAGCGGGTTATCTGACGGTCTCCCCTTGGCCTCATAGATCTTTCTGGACGCCTGGGCGTCCATGGCGTTCCCGCCCAGTCCGTAGACGGTCTCTGTCGGGAAGGCGACCAGGCCGCCGTCAAGAAGTATCCTGCCGGCCCGCTCGATTTCACGCATATCCGGATGCTGCGCATCCAGATGAATCAGTTCTGTCTCCAAATAATCGCCTCCGGTCGTCAGATTTTTTCGCCCGGCAGACGGAAAGTTCCTTCATCTGCAAATGGAACCGCCACGATCTCTTCATCCTCGAACGCGCCGCTGAAATCGTAATTCGGTTCATCATCGGCAGCTTTTTTCATCGCAGCCGGCTCCCGGGATCCCACTGCCTGCTGCTCAAACGGGATCGGTTCGGAATAATCAGACTGTGTTCCCGGCATTCCGACTCTGGAGTAATCGATCGTGTTCCCGTTGACAGGCACCGGCGTCTCGTACTCGTCATCGTCTTCGACTTCAAAATCACTGAAGCTGAAGCGGACGCCCTGCGCGTCAAAATCGGAATCATCATATACATCGAAATCATCCAGGTCATCATCGATCACATCCGTCCCGCTCGGACCGGCGACTGCCGGCATGGTAATAGCCGGTTTCTTCCGGGCAGCTTGCGCCTCCGCACCGGGTACGGCCTTTTCCGCATCCGGATCATCGAATTCGATCGGCATACGCTGAACGACTGCGTGCACTTCTTTGTACGCGCGCATGAATCTCCTCTGAGCCTCGTTTATGAGATCAACGATCTCATTCATGTCTTCCTGGATCTTAGCGTACTGCTTCTTGGCCTCACCTAATTTCGCGTCAATCTCCCCCTGGACCGCATTAAGACGATTCTGGGCCGCGAGGTCTGCCTCCGCCACTGTCCGGTCATACTGGGCTCGGCTTTCCGCGCTGAGGCGGGCAGCTTCGCGCTGCGCATTCTCGATGATCTGGTCTCCCTTGACCTGGGACTCGTACACGAGCGAACCGATCCTTTCATAATTGTCAATGTAGGTACGGTATTTGACCTCGATTTCATTTTCAAGGCGCTCATACCGTGCGTTCTTATACTGAATGCGCTGCTTCAGTTCGGCGATCTGCCTGTCTTTCTCTATGACCTCCGCACGGGCCTGGGCAACCCTCTGGCTGGCTTCCGCCTCGACCTTCTTTATATAGGCAAAGACTTCATCTTTATCAAAACCGCGCATGACTGTTCTGAACATCTGATCGTCCATAAATACTCCTTTCTATAACTCCAAAAACGATACCTCGGCACGAAAAGCCGTGCACTCCAATGTAAGGTGCCTTAATGCAGATAGTTCCAGATCAGGTTCCATACTTCGGGCTTCTCAAGCCCCATCTTCCACTCTGCCACGCCGGCACAGTTCATCTCCCTGACAATCTTGAGCTTTTCCTCAAGCGAAGCTTCATTTTCAAGCCAAAGCTGGTAACGGGTATCTCCGCTGTTCATCTCAGCGTATTCCTGTTTGCACTCATCATCCCAGCGAGTGGAAAGGTTATTTGAGCGGATCCATTTCTCCGCTTCCGTCATGCCCATCGCTGTGGCAGTCGGTATGCCGGGACTCACTGTCTTCCAAAGCCGCGTAAAGAACGGAAGCGCAATGATTGTCTGATCCTCCGGGACTTCTTTCAGAGTATCTGTGATCCCCCTTTTCACAAAAGGATAAGAGGCAACACTTCCCGCCTTCTCCGATCCGTTCACGTGCTCATCATAGCACATGCAGATCACATAATCACACACTCTTGCCTGCTCTTTGCGGTTCAGGCTCTTCGTGAAATGGGGAACATAGTTGCATACGGAAAAATACAGGTCATTCTTCCTGCACTCAGCGGACATTTCCCGGATGAACTCCAGGAAATAGGGCGCACACTCGTCGGAGACCTTCTCAATATCGAGACAGATACCGTCGGCGCTCACATCAAGGATCGCGTCCACTGCCGTGCGGATCATTCTCTCTCTCGCCGTCTCGGAAGAGAGCGCCGCCATTGTCGACTCGCTGCTGTTCAGCTTGCCGTCAAAGTCATTCATAACGCCCCAGACCATGATCCCGGCTTCGTGGGCCGTGGCAACATACAGTTTATTAGACAGCTCCGTCATATCCCCTTCTTCCGAATCCAGGAAGAACCATGTCGGAGCCAGAACATTGATGCCGCTGACGCCGGTAAGAGATTCCGCCAGAGCGTTATTTGCCGCGTGGGACGTCGTCTGGTGGAAAGCCATATTGACTTTCCCGACATAAAGTTTATGTGTGTAAGAAAGACCGCGGTCGTCCCTGTCGATCCTGACCTGCTCTCTTTCTCCCGTCGTTGCGTCTTCTTTGATATAGCCGACATAGCCGTCGGAGGTAATGACGTACTTCCATCCTTCGACCTGACTTTCTTCTGTATCGATCAGTCTCAGGGATTCACCGGCTGCGGCGTATGTGAGGACCGGACTCCTTATCCCCGCGCGATAACGGATAGCCGCTTCCTTTTTGTCCGCCTCGGTCCTGTCGTACTCCCGGTCCGTGCTGATCACAAGCCGCTGCGGGTCCTGATACTCGGTACATTCCATGTCGGTGTACTCTTTCACAAGGTCCAGCGACACATAAGAACTGCCGTCCACGATCCTGACATCGGCGTCTGTTTCGGTGATCGGCGTTGCCAGTTTATCGGTCGGCGTTGTCACGATCAGCGTAGACGCATCGCGGGAGATGAAAATACTGCCGTTGATATCATTTGCAGCAGTCTCGTACGGCAGATAGATTCTGCCCTCGATCATCTTCGCCGGGACCTCCGACACATGGTCGTCAACGATCAGGGCAACCTCATCGTCCGAGGACAGGCCGAAATAATCACGGCTGTCCATGACCTCTCTCGTCTCCGTAAAACGGGTCACGACATACGTCGCAACGCCCGCAGCCGCCACCAGCAGCGCAAGAATAAGGACAATTACGACCGGGCTTTTCTTCTTTTTCATATACACGCCTTTCACGACTTAGCCTTTGAAATGCACGACGCGTATTGGACACGCAATGGATTCTTTGACATAGTTAGCGTTATTTTAACATTTAATAGGTGTTTAGTAAATGCATAGAAAAAAAATCATGGGTATACCTGCGTCGTTTCCCCGGCGGAGATTTTCTTCCAATCCGTATCTTTATAACGTGGAGGGGGCAATGCTCCGGCAGGTCCAATCGTTCTCCAGCCGGGCAGCCGCCCATTCCGGGGGGCCCCCTCCCGGCAGCTATAGCTGCAATCATTTTTCGTTTAGCTAAAGATCTGTCCCGGCAGCCTCAGCTTTTCCTTCGGCGGGAACTCTTTGTCGAAGTTCTCGACATCCTCATCCTGCACGTAATACCCCTGCGGCGTCTGATATACGCCGGTAACATCGTCAAGATATCCTGGTATCAGCTCCTTGCAGAGAAAGAACGACGCGTCCGCGTCTTCCGGCAGATCATGATAGCGGATGCCGAACTTGCCGGCGTAATCGAATCCGCTCTTGCCGTAGAATCCGATGTTCCCTTCAAAAAGAACGGCGCCAAAGCCCAGTTCCGCCGCCTTATCCAGAGAATGATCCAGTAAAGCTTTTCCGTAACCTTTGCGCTTCAGATCCGGGATGATTCCGATGGGACCCATTGTAAGAACTTCAATCACCCTGCCGTCATCCGCGAGAATGACCGTCTTCATGAACATATTCTGTCCGATCAGACGTCCGTCCTTTTCCATGACGAAGTCCAGTTCCGGAACAAAAGCCGGATCGCTTCTCAGCACATGAATGACATAATGCTCACTGCATCCCGGCCGATATACGTTCCAAAATGATTCCCTGACAAGGTTCTCAACTGCTCTGTAGTCCTTCTTTTCTTCTAAACGAATCGTGTAGTCATTTTTATTCATTGTTTTTTTACCTCCTGAAAACTTGTGACCAAAAGCTGCTTTTTAGCGGGAGGTTTTTCCGATTGTCTTCTGCCGTGTGAAAAGGCAAATGGTCCTGCAGATCACTCAAGTCGGATCGTAGCCATG
>JAZRKZ010000175.1:0-7994 GCA_045646565.1 Lachnospiraceae bacterium | reverse complement strand
TCAACCGCCATAAAGATGTTGGGGATCATGTAAGCGGGCAGGGATACATGGAGCGCTTCGGTGATAGCGGCCTTGTCCGACTCGCCCATGGTGAAGGCGAGGATCTTGCCCTTGTCGTGCAGATACATGCACAGCGCGCGTTCCACGCCGGGCACGGCCTGCAGCGCGGTTTCAATTTCGCCCAGCTCGATGCGATGGCCCATGTGCTTGATCTGGAAATCCTTGCGGGAGACGTAGACCAGCTCGCCGCTTTCCGTCAGGCGGACGAGGTCGCCCGTGCGGTAGATGATCTCCTGATGGGTCTTGTTGAGCGGATTTTGCACAAAGGCGGCCTTTGTGCGCTCGCTGTCGCCGAAATAGCCCAGGGCGACCGAGGTGCCGGAAACGCACAGCTCGCCCACACCGCCGGGGGCAACCTCTTTGTCGTTTTCATCCAGCAGCAGGATGCGCTCGTTGGGGAAGGGAATGCCGATGGGCAGATTTTCGCCGACCTCGAATTCGCGGTCCACGATGTAATAGGTGCAGTTGCAGGTGATCTCCGTCGGCCCGTAGAGGTTGACGAAGAGCGCTCCGGGAAGGGCGTTCTGCCATTCGGTCAGGTGACGGATGGGCATGACCTCGCCCGAGAACATGACCTTTGTGATTTCATGCGGGATCTTATAATCAAATCCATGCAGCTGTGAGATAATGCACATCGCGGAGACGGCCCAGATGAGGACTGTCACATGCCGGTCGCAGAGGAAATCCAGGAGATCCGTCGGAATGGAGAAGAACTTTGTCGGGATGATCTGCATCGTCGCTCCCACGGCAATCGTCGAGTAGATGTCCTTGACCGAGACATCGAAGTCGAACGGCGCCTGGTTGCCGATCACATCAGTGTCTTTTATGTCAAAGAGCTCCGTGAAAATATCGATAAAGTCAATGACTGACCGGTGACCGACAAGAACCCCCTTGGGAACGCCGGTCGAACCGGATGTGAAGTTGCAGTAGAGCGGATCGATGTCACAGGACTGCTTACGTATGCGCGACAGCAGTTCCGTATCACAGGGAGTCGTCATCAGGTCTTCCACGTACAGGATCTTTCCCTCAAAGCCGAAGGAGGTGAGATCTTTATCATAGGCATGGGATGTGACAAGAAAGTCGGTCTCCAGTTTCTTTTGTATATCGTAAAGCCTTATTCGGGGCAGTTTTGTGTCGAGCAGTGAATAGAAGCAGCCCGCATAGACCGCGCCGAAGAAGACGCAGATCGTATCGACGCCTTTGCCCATAAAGACAGGTATCGGGCTTTTCGGCTTCGTGACCCGGGCCAGAGCTGTTCCGATCGACTGTGCCCGGGCTGCGAGTTCTGTATAGGTGATTTCAGTTTCTGTATCGGCGAAGCTGACTTTATTCGGAAAACGTTCGCAGGAGCGCTCCAGATAGTCAAGTATGTTTTTCAAGCAGTTGTCTCCTTTCAGTCAATTTCCAGCAGAATGGGCGCGTGATCCTGACGCGGGCCGGAATCCATCATCTCAGAACGGATGACGCGGTTTTTTATGCGTTCGCTGACCAGGAAATAGTCGATTCTCCAGCCGGAGTTGTTGATCTTGCTCGTGCGGATCCGTTGGGCCCACCAGGTGTAGGCGCCGGTAACGTCGCCGTGAACATGGCGGAAGGTGTCGACAAAGCCGCAGGCAAGGAGATTGGTAAAGCCTTCCCGCTCTTCATCGGTGAATCCCGGAGATCTGTGGTTCGAAGCCGGGTGGGCGAGGTCGA
Source organism: Lachnospiraceae bacterium (assembly GCA_045646565.1). Taxonomy (GTDB): domain Bacteria; phylum Bacillota; class Clostridia; order Lachnospirales; family Lachnospiraceae; genus Chordicoccus. Next base: position 6,239 of record JAZRKZ010000175.1, on the reverse strand, counting down.
TTTCCTTATGGGCGACGTTGTAGTCACCGCAGGAGATGACCGGTTTGACCGAATCGAGGGAATGCATATATTCCGCGTATCTCTTGTCCCAGAGCTGACGTTCCGCGAGGCGGCGGAGTCCGTCGCCGGCGTTCGGCGTGTAGACCAGATTAAAGAAAAAGTCCGGGAGATCAAGAGTGATCATGCGGCCCTCCGAGTCCATCGGTTCCGGCGCTCCGATCTTCGGAAAGTCGGCTGTGACGGCGAGGTCTTTTTTGTAGAGCGCCATTGTCCCGGCATAGCCTTTTTTCGCCGGTTCTCCGGAGCTGACCCATGCGCAGTCATAGTCCGGGAAGAGCCCGGCAAGCGCCTCTTTCTGCTTCTTGTTCATGCCGGCCTGCGGGAGCTTTGTCTCCTGGATCGCGATAATATCGGCGTCCTGTGAGGAGATGCTGCCAAGGACATCGCGCGTTAAGAGCGCGCGCGGGCTGTCTGAAGTCAGTGCTGCGTTTATTGAATCAATATTCCAGGAAATGAATTTCATAGATATCTCCTTTTCTTTTTGTCCCGCTCTATCTCCATGCGGAACCGGTTGAAATCTCCGAGCGCGTTCCATCCGATCCTGACGATGTTCTTTATATTGACTGAGTTCGTACCGACCTGCCGCGGGAGAAATGTGATCGGGAGGAAGACGATGTTCTCGTGATAAGCGGCGAAGAATGTCGTGAGCATGACATTCGGGAGGTTGTAGTTATCGTCGAATCTTCCGATGTATTTTTGAAGGATCTGACGCTTCATGAGCCGGTAGGGTGCATTTGCATCCGGAAGAGCGACGCGGAAGATCATCCGGAGCAGGAAGCACAGCGTCTGCTCGACAAACGCGCGGTCTTTCCCATCGCCGCGGACCGGACGTTTGCCGATGACCGCGTCGTATTTGTGCCGCCGATTCCAGAAGCCTTCAAATTCACCTGCCAGCGTCTGCCTGTCGGAATCCGTCTGAAAGATGTAGTCCGCGCCTTCGGCGATCGCGTATTTGTAACCTAAGATCAGCGCGGAACCGTGCCCTCCGTTTGGCTTTGTGAGCGGAACGAGCAGCGGCCTTGTCTTTGCCAGCTCAAGCAGTTTTTCGTAGGTGTCGTCCCGGCTGCCGTCGTTGATGACGACGAGGCGGGAACATCCGTCCCCGTTGTGCGCTTCTATGATGGGATACCATTCCTCTATAAAGCCTTCGATGTTTTCCGATTCGTTGTAAGCCGGAACTATGATATATAAAATATCTTTCATATAAAATGCCTCCGAGGCGTTCTTGATGGACCGTCCGCGGGTCCGGGGAGGGTCATCCCACGTATTATACAACAGAGTTGCGGATTTCAGATATAAAAATCTCTAAAACTTATCACTTATCGATGAGCCTTTCCGGGCAGCCGGCCCCGGGAAGTTATCGCGGATATGCATAATTGCGTCAGAAAAAGGATTTTTACTGAAAGAAGTATGTTATAATACTTATTGTCAGACGCTCGGCGGGACGTCGGTGCCGGGCGTCCGGATGACGAAAGAACAATGCTCAGTCAGATGAAAGGATAAAGATATGAGAGCAAGTGGAATATTGATGCCGATCAGCAGTCTGCCGTCTCCTTACGGAATCGGCTGCTTTTCATCGGAAGCGTATGATTTTGTGGATCAGCTTGTGAAAGCCGGACAGAAATACTGGCAGATCCTTCCCCTGGGACCGACCGGCTACGGGGATTCTCCGTATCAGTCATTCTCGACATTTGCAGGAAACCCGTATTTCATAGATCTTTCGAAACTTGTATCTTATGGATGGCTCACGAAAGAAGAGATCGAGGCGGTCGACTTCGGCAGCGATCCGCAGTTCATCGATTATGGGAAGTTATATGAGGGCAGATACTACCTGCTGCGCAAAGCCTACGAGGCAAGCAATATTGCCGCGGATGAGGAGTTCGTCTGCTTCAAAAAAGAGCAGGACTGGCTCGCGGATTACACTCTGTTCATGGCGGTCAAAGGGGAATATGGCGGAGCCTCATGGGATCACTGGGATGCCCTGCCAAGGGCCAGGGACGAGACGGTCCTTGCCAAAAAGCGGGAAGAGCTTAAAAAAGAGATGGAGTTTTACGCGTTCATGCAGTTCGAATTCTATCGTGAGTGGACGGCTCTTAAGCAGTATGCAAATGCATCCGGCGTCAGGATCATCGGCGACATCCCGATCTATGTCTCCTTTGACAGCTCGGACGCGTGGGCGAACCAGGAACTGTTCCAGTTCAATGAAAATGGTTTCCCCGACGCGATCGCGGGCGTGCCTGCCGACGGCTTCTCGGCGACCGGTCAGATCTGGGGCAATCCGCTGTACCGCTGGGATTACCATAAGGAGACAGGCTACAAGTGGTGGCTTAAACGACTCGCTATGTGCTTTGAGTTATACGATGTGGTCCGCATCGATCATTTCAGAGGCTTCGACGAATACTTCTCCGTCCCGTACGGAGAAGACAGCGCTCTTCGGGGCCACTGGGAAAAGGGCCCCGGCATGGACCTGTTCCGCGCCGTCGAGGAGGCCTTCCCGGGCAAGGAGATCATCGCGGAAGATCTCGGCTATGTGACCGACACCGTAAGACAGCTGCTCTGCGATACCGGTTATCCGGGAATGAAGATCCTGGAATTCGCTTTCGACTCCAGAGACAGCGGCTGTGCGGCGGATTATTTCCCGCACAATTATGTCAGGAACTGTGTAGTCTACACCGGCACCCACGATAACGAGACGGTGATCCAATGGTTCAACGAAGGTCTGCAGCCTGAGGAAAAGATCATGGTCAGGAACTATATCTGCGACCATGCGACGCCGGATGAAGAGATCCACTGGCCGATGATCTGCACTGCCATGCGCAGCGTCGCAAAGCTCTGCGTGATCCCGATGCAGGATTATCTTGCTCTGGGGAAGGAGGCGCGGATCAACAGACCGTCCACTTCCGGGGGCAACTGGAAATGGCGGCTTCTTCCCGGACAGTTCTCGGATGAACTGATCGGGCGGATCAGAGTGATCACGGCAGCTTACGGAAGATAACGGAAGGCGACATTAAAACGGGCAGAGAATATTTTCTCTGTCCGTTTTAATGTCCGCATGCGCGGACAGCCGGGATGCTACTCTTTCAATATAAGGAAGACTAACGATCCAAACCGACAATAAGTAAGAGAAAGGAGGCAGTGACAAGGCGCCGGTGAAGATCAATCTCCCTTATCCGGAAACATATATGTATCTATGTCAGTAAAGAGGGAATTATGGACACAGAGAAAAAGAGGAATATGGTACTTCCGGGGTGAAAAAGTGATACCTTAATTGGGCAGGTGACAAAAAAGGATTCCTGGGCAAACGCTCAGGAATCTGTTACTGTAACGCCTGCGGGGGAGAGGGATCTTCCATAAAATGACTGTATTTATCAACGTATTTTTACACACAGATGGTATTTGTGATATGATATAAGAAGATATGACAAACCCGAGCCTTTCACAATAAAGGAGAACGACCATGGGAAGACTAAAAGAACTCAGGAAATATGTGGACGCGCGCCTTAACGCTCTTCCGGATCCTGATAAGAGGAACGGTGCGATCGTACACCTGTACGGCGTTTCCCTTGCGGCGACGATGATCGCGAAAAAGCGGGGATTTGATCCGGAGATCATGTCGATGGCGGCGATGCTCCATGATTTGCATGCATATGAGAGCGGCAGCTATGATGACCATGCTCATAAGGGGGCGGATCTCGCGCGGGAGATACTGGAAGAACTGAATCTCACAACAAAAGAGGAGACAGATATCATCTGCTCGGCGATCTATCATCATGACGATAAGCTGGTCGTTGACAGTCCCGCTGATGAAGTGCTCAAGGATGCGGATGTCATTCATCACTGCATGAACGACCTCTCCAAGGCCGTGAAAGATAAGGAAAAAGCAAGGTTCGCGGCTCTCTGCGACGAGTTCGGCATGTAAGAGGGGTATTGGGATAAGGAGAAAGAAATGTCTGACATGTTTGATTATCTTGACTGGCGGGGAGACCTGACTTTCAAGGAGAGAGGCTTTAATGATACTGACAATCTGATCCTGTCGCTTCTTGCCTATACAGACCTGACCGGCATCATAAGCATGGAGGAGAACTCCGAGCCGATTACAGTGGCTGAGGCGTATGTGAAATATCGGGAAAACGGTAAAAATCAGAGCGACATTGTGTGTAATCCGGAACCGATGCTCGCGAAATGCTCGGAGACGGCAAGATTCGCCAACGTCCTCATCAAAGACTATGTCGACATCATAAATGAGGGACGCCAGTTCCAGTTCGCCGCCATGACATTTGTACTCGACGACGGATCTGTTTACGCCGCTTTCCGGGGGACGGACAATACGCTCGTCGGATGGAGGGAGGACCTGAACTTCTCGTTCATGGAAGCAACGCCCGCACAGCTGTGCGCAGCCGAGTATCTTGATATTGTCTGTGAGTCGACGGACGGCAGGGTAAGGGTCGGAGGCCATTCCAAAGGCGGTAACCTCGCGATGTACGCCGCCGCCTTCTGCGAAGAACCGAACAAGAAAAAGATCGAGCGCATTTACTCGAACGACGGACCGGGTTTCAATGAGCTCATTGTCATGAATAAAAACTACAAGGATATCCTGGACCGTGTGTCGCTGGCGATCCCGGAGGGTTCGCTGATCGGAATCATGCTCTTCAATAAACAGGATAAGAAGATCGTCCTGAGCACCGGAAAGAATGGCGTTGCCCAGCACAATCCTTACAGCTGGTGCGTTAACCGGTTAGGCTTCGTCGAGACGGAGAAGCAGTCCTCAACGAGTCTGTTCTTTGACAAAGTTCTTGACGAGTGGCTCGACAGGCTTACCGACGAGAAAAAGCAGAAGTTCGTGGAGATCGTATTCGATACGCTTGAAGCATCCGGAGCAAAGACATTCAGGGAAATATACGCCAACAAGAAGGAGACCTTCAGCGCCATTTTTAAGGCGGCGACCGAGCTGCATGTCGATCAGGTCTCGACCGTATTCGAAGTCGTCAAGACTTTCCTGGGAGCGGGCCGGGATGTGCTGCTGAACGAAAAGATGAACAAAATTGTAATAAAGGATAAAAACGAGAATCCGGAAGTATCCTCTCAGACCGACTGATGGCGTTTTCGTCATCAGCATGAGCGTTGAGGATCCGGAGCATTTTTAAAGGACAGATACCACTGAGTACGGCAGCCGGCGCTGCCATATTCAGTGGTGTTTTGAGATGGGCTGATTTTGGCCAAAGAGCAGTGATTATATGCAAAATCTGTCTGCAATGTGTAGAAAATTGTCTGTTTGACCGGGCAAGAAGAAGGTAATATAGGCGAAGAGCGGCCGAATAAATATACACTATGAGTAAACAAAAATTATCGAAAGAAGAAATTGAAAAGCGGGTCCTGCGCCTGTCGTTCGTCGGAAGCTGCGCGCTGTCCGGATCAGAAATAGTCATGGCGTTCATCCTGCACTCGTATGCAGTCATGATGGATGGGATCTTTGACTCGGCCGAGCTTGTTATGATGGGACCTTTCCTTGTGCTTGTCCCGCTCCTCTACAAGCCGGTCAATGAGAGACATCCGTATGGATTCTCGCAGGTCGAGTCTCTTTTCCTGATCATTAAGTATTCGGTGCTCCTCACTTTGATGTTGTTCCTCATTGCGACAAATGTCCGGGTCATCTTGACCGGAGGCAATGTTGTCAGTCCGAGCGGCATCGCGGTGTTTGAAATCGTGCTCGGCGTCGCGTCGATCCTCATGTATCTTCTGCTGGCACATGTCAGCAGGAAATATGAGTCGCCGACCGTGCGGGCGGAGCTTTATCTGTGGAAGACGGATATCGTGGGGAGCTGCGGAATCGCTGTTGCCTTCCTTGCGCAGTATGTGCTGGGGGATACGGTGCTGGCTTCATTTGCACCGTACACGGATTCTGCAGTGGCGATCGTCATGTCGTTATTGCTCCTTCGGGAGCCGATTTCGGAGATTGTCCGCGGCTGCAAGCAGATACTGCTGTTCTCGCCGCCGGAAGATGTCATGCGGCGCGTACATGAAGTAGTCAATAAGAATCTGGAAGGCCTGCCCTACGAGGCGACCTTTGTCGACGTGATCCAGACAGGAAGAAAAACATGGATCGAAGTATACCTGAAAGAAGATCTGGACACGTCGCTCATTGATGTCCGGCACTGGACGAAAATGAGAGAATATGTGAT
>JAZRKZ010000174.1:0-4364 GCA_045646565.1 Lachnospiraceae bacterium | reverse complement strand
TAAGACCGCTTGGCCTCCGACTTAAGGCGCATCGGAAGGAACTTTGTGATATCCTCCTTCTCCAGATAATGGATCTCATCTATCGAGAGCTCTTTCGGGATATCCGAGTCGGATGTGGCTTCATCCGTACTCTTACGCGCTCTTGCGGCAATCTTGCCGCCTGGTATGTCGTCGAGGATACCGATCTCCTCAACAATGACCTTTCCCGCGTGGAGCGCGCCGGGATAGAGAACGAGGCCTACTTTCATGAGCTGCATGGTCACCGTGACGTCTGCATGTACAGCGCTCCCCATGACGGCTCCGGTGTCTGCGTTGATGCCGGAGGGAACGTCCGCAGAAATGACATAGGCGCCGCAGTCATTGATGGCGGCGATCACGTCCGCCGCTTCGCCCTCCACATCGCGGCTGAGACCGATGCCGAACATGGCGTCGACGATGATCTGGTAGGAAAGATAGTTCGGATTCGTGACCTCAAGGATGCCGAGACGCTTGCAGATCTTTTCCTGAAGGATCATTTCCCCGGTGAACTTGCTCCGGTCGCCGACAATAAAGAGGTCGGCGCGGACGCCCTTCATGTGAAGGATCCTTGCGCAGGCTGCGCCGTCGCCGCCGTTGTTGCCGGTGCCGCAGACGCAGAGAACACGGCCCTTGCTGCCGAGTTCCTCATATTTCTTTATGACTTCTCTGGCGATGCCGAGCGAGGCGCGTTCCATGAGAACGGCTGACGGGATGCCGAGTTCGTTGATCGTATAAGAGTCGCGGGCCCTCATCTGCTCCGCAGTCACAATATGCTTCATGTATACCTCCGTTTTCCGCTGCGTTCCGGCCGGGGCCCGTATGCGGGCGCTTCTCCTGCCCCCTGCGTTCCCTATACCGTGCACGCCTTCCGGTGAATTTTCAGACAGATAAAGTATAATGCATGCCGGAGAACTTTTCAATGGAGCTCTTATTTTTCACTGGTCAAGCAGGGCAAAGTCAGGTATCATTTAGAATGTGTAACTGCAGAGCCTTCGGAATTCGGTCTTGCTTGCGCTGCCTGCGCGGGAGTCTTGATCCGGGGCGCCGGGCAGCCACCGGAATATTATGTTTTACCATAGGAGCATACTGTGATACTCGACGTTCAAAAAGTAAGCAAGACTTTCCCGGGCAATGAAGTCCTAAGGGAAGTCTCCTTTCATATAGAAGAAAATGAAAAAGCCGCGCTGGTAGGCATCAACGGGGCGGGCAAATCCACGCTGCTGAAGATCATCATGCAGGAGCTTTCCGCCGACGACGGCATCGTGACCCTTTCCCGCGGCAGAAATATCGGCTATCTGGCCCAGCATCAGGACCTGACCGGCGATGCGACGATATTTGAACAGCTCATGATGGTGAAGAAGGATGTGCTTGAACTCGACCGGCGCATGCGGGAATCCGAAAAGCGCATGGCAGATCTGACCGGCGACGCGCTTGAGACGGAAATGCGGTCCTACGCGCGCGACCAGGAGGATTTCGATCGTGCAAATGGCTACGCCTACCGCTCCGAAGTCATCGGCGTCCTGAAAGGTCTCGGATTCGCGGAGGAAGACTTTATAAAGCGGGTCGGCACTCTCTCCGGAGGACAGAAGACCCGTGTGGCCCTCGGCTCGCTCCTGCTCACCGCTCCGGACATCATCCTGCTCGACGAGCCGACGAACCATCTGGACATGAATTCGATCGTATGGCTCGAGACCTATCTCATGAATTACCGGGGAGCGGTCCTCATCGTCTCCCACGACCGGTATTTTCTGAACCGCGTCGTCACAAAAGTCATTGAGCTTGACCATGGACGCGCGAGGACCTATCTCGGCAACTATGACGTCTACAGCCAAAAGAAAGCAGAGATCCGCCATGCGGAGTATCTCGCCTGTATGAAGGCCGAGCAGGAACGGAAGCATCAGGAGGAGGTCATCGCCAAGCTGAAGCAGTTCAACCGCGAGAAGTCGATCCGCCGCGCGGAGAGCCGTGAAAAGATGCTGGCCAAAATGGAGATGCCGGAAAAGCCTCTGGGCGAGAACGCGGTGATGGATCTGGCTTTTTCGCCCCGCTTTGAGAGCGGCAGGGATGTGCTCACGGTCGAGCACCTGGCGAAATCATTCGGAGGGATATCTCTCTTTGACGATCTTTCATTTGAGATCAAAAAGGGCGAGCATGTCGCGCTGATCGGCAACAACGGGACAGGCAAATCAACTCTGCTCAAGATCCTCAATGAAGTATACACACCGGACCGCGGCAGCTTCACGCTGGGTGCAAATGTCGAGATCGGCTACTACGACCAGGAAATGGCCGTCCTCGACATGGACAAGACGATCTTTGACGAGATCTCCGACGACTATCCGGAGCTGAACAATACAAGGATCCGAAGCGCTCTGGCCGCTTTTCTCTTTACGGGCGAGGATGTCTTCAAGTACATCCGCGACCTCTCCGGAGGCGAGCGGGCGCGCGTCTCTTTGTGCAAGCTCATGCTTGGCAGCGCCAACTTCATTATTCTCGATGAGCCGACGAATCACCTTGACATCAACTCCCGCGAGATCCTGGAGACCGCGCTGACAAGCTATAAGGGAACGCTCTTCTACGTCTCCCACGACCGCTATTTCATCAACCACACGGCCACGCGCATACTTGACCTGACGCACAAGTCCCTGGTCAATTATATCGGCAATTATGATTACTATCTGGAAAAGAAGGAGACGCTCGAGAAGGCTTATCTTGGGATCGATCCCGACGCGCCGGTCGTCAGGGCGGAGACGGAGGCAAAGCAGAACTGGAAGGCCCAGAAGGAGGAGCAGGCCCGTATCCGCAAGCGGATGAACGGCCTCAGGCGGACCGAGAAAGAAATCGAGGAGCTTGTGCAGGAGGACGCTGACATCGACGCCGAATTCGAGGACCCGGCTGTCGCCTGCGACCCGGTCAAGTGTACGGAACTCGGCAACCGCAAGGAGCAGATCGCCGCGCGGCTCGAAGTCCTGTACGCGCTCTGGGAGGAGCTGTCCGAAGAAGAATAAAAATCCAAAGCCTGAATAAGGGGGCTGTCGCATCAAAAGGCGCGGCGCCTTGCGACAGGGCAGACGTTATTTGCATATGTCTGCCCATTCGCATGGCGGCGCCTTGATGCGTCAGCCCCCATTATTCATCGTGCTGCTTTACGGCAAGAACGCCGGGGCGTTCCAAAACAGCCGCTTCTTAAATGTCTGTTACAATTACAGCATCGTATCCAGTGTCTCGCGGACCGCCTGGATGAAATCGAGAGTATTGAGCTTCTGCTTGTTCGGCAGCTCTGAGATGGAGATCAGGTCGCCGGTCATCTTTCCGGCCTCGATCGTCTTGAGCGTTGCCTGCTCAAGTTTTCCGGCGAAAGCAGCAAGATCGGCAATACCGTCGAGCTCGCCGCGCTTCCTTAAAGCGCCCGCCCATGCGAAGATCATCGCAACGGAGTTCGTGGATGTCGGCTCGCCGGCCAGGTGCTTGTAATAATGGCGCTGAACGGTTCCGTGAGCGGCCTCATACTCGAAATAGCCGTGCGGGGATACGAGCACGGAAGTCATCATTGCGAGGGAACCGAATGCGGATGAGAGCATATCGGACTGAACGTCACCGTCATAGTTCTTGAGAGCGAGGACAAATCCGCCCTCATTTCTCATCAAACGGGCGACGACATCGTCGATCAGTGTGTAGAAGAAGACGATACCGGCTTCGCTGAACTTGTCCTTGAACTCTTCTTCATAGACTCTCTCGAAGATGGCTCTGAAATTTCCGTCGTAGATCTTGGAAATCGTATCCTTCGTCGCGAACCAGAGGTCCTGTCTGACGGACAGCGCGTAGGTGAAGCAGGATCTTGCGAAGCTCTCGATGGAGGCGTCAAGATTATGCATGCCCTGGAGAATGCCCGGCGTCTTGAACTCAAAAACGGTCTGTCTGGTCACCGTTCCGTCCGCTGCGGTGAAGACGAGCTCGGCCTTGCCGGGGACGTCGATCTTCATCTCTGTGCTCTTGTAGACGTCGCCGTACGCGTGACGCGCGATCGTGATGGGCTTCTTCCACTTGCGAACGACCGGGGAGATACCGTTCACAAGGATCGGTGCGCGGAAGACAGTGCCGTCCAGCATGGCCCGGATCGTGCCGTTGGGAGATTTGTAGAGACGCTTAATGCCGTATTCCTTCTGACGGGCAAGATTCGGCGTGATCGTTGCGCATTTGACGGAGACGCCGTATTTCATGTTCGCGTTCGCGGCGTCGATCGTGACCTGGTCGTCTGTCTCGTCGCGGTGCTCAAGGCTGAGGTCATAATATTCCGTGTTCAGATCGATATAGGGGATAAGGAGCTCATCCTTGATCATCTGCCAGAG
>JAZRKZ010000173.1:0-3707 GCA_045646565.1 Lachnospiraceae bacterium | reverse complement strand
ATCTCTCTGCTTGTCGAGAAATAAAACTGTCAGTATTCGATGACTGCGGGGCTGCCTCATATGAGGCAGCCCCGTTTTTTCTCCGAAACCTTATCCCTTAAGCCTTCGTATATAGGATCCGTGATATTTGTCTCATGATTCAGATGCAGCGTGATTCCGCCCGTGAAAAATGGACGGACGGGAAAAGAAATCCGGCAGTGCAAATGCAGCCGGAAATGCTGTGGAAGGATTTTCGGATGCATTTGCATGAAAATAGTAGTTGTATTTCATATTTTAATGTGTTATCATGTCTTCTAGTTTATGTTAAAGAGGTGTGGTATGGACATTTTAAGAATTGTTCTTACAATTATTTATGTGATTGACTGTATTGGTCTTACAGTTGTTGTGCTCATGCAGGAAGGCAAGGATGCCGGACTCGGCGCGATTGCCGGCGCGGCGGATACATATTGGGGACAGAATAAGGGTCGTTCCATGGAAGGTGGTCTGGAGAAGGCTACAAAGTTCATGGCAGTCCTTTTCTTTGTTCTCTCTGTTGTTCTTGTCATGAAATTCATCAACTGACAGATGTGATGACATGTGTAAATGACGGACCCCTGCAGGAATGCAGGGGTTTTTTTACTCTAATTTAAGGAACAGCGGCCCTTTGGGACGATCCTAAGGAGGGGCGCGGCTTATTATAACGACATTTTAACGGAAAAGATAGGATGAAGAGAAAAAGCAGAAAAGATTTTAAAAGAAGAAGGACGTTGGGAGTCGTACCGTATCCGACGTTTCATGAACATGAAATAAGACGGAAGATTGGGGAGAACGATACTGTGACCGGTACGTTCCGGGCTCATCCCCGCGGATTCGGGTTCGTGACTCCGGAAGAGAAAGACGCGGCGCCGGGAGGTGCGGCCGACAGGGATATTTTTATTGCCGCTGATCATACCGGGAACGCGATGAACCGGGACAAGGTCGAAGTGGAGATCTTTCAGGAAGGAAAGAACGGAAAACGGCGTGAGGGCAGGATCAACCGCATTATTGAGCGGGGAACGACGACAGTCGTAGGAACTTTTCGAAGGAAGCGGTTCGAAGGCTGGGTGATCTCCGACGATCCGAAGATCACAAAGGTGATCGTCGTTTATCTGACGGATATAAAAGGTGCAAAGAACGGGGATAAAGTCGTGTGTTCTCTAAGGAGCTACGGCTCGAACTGGGAGGCGCCGCGGGGCGTTATCACGGAGATCCTCGGCCATGAGGACGATCCGGGGACGGACATCCTCGGGATAGCAAGGGCGATGGAGCTGCCCATGGACTTCCCGGAGAAGGTGCTCGCCCAGGCGGAGAAGGTGCCGGACCATGTTTCGGAGGCGGATCTGTACGGCAGAGAGGATCTTCGGAGCTGGCAGATGGTCACGATCGACGGACCGGATGCCAAGGACCTCGACGACGCGGTCTCCCTGACGAGAGAGGGAGAGGATTTTATTCTCGGCGTACACATAGCGGATGTGTCAAATTATGTGGTGGAGAGTTCCGCTCTCGACCGGGAAGCTCTGCGCCGCGGGACTTCCGTGTATCTGGCCGACCGTGTGATCCCGATGCTGCCTAAGAGGCTGTCGAACGGCATCTGTTCGCTGAACGCCGGTTCAGACCGGCTGGCCCTGTCCTGCATTATGCGTCTTAACAAAAAAGGAAGAGTGACAGACCACCGCATCGCAGAGAGCGTGATCCGTGTCGGCGAGCGCATGACGTACCCGGACGTTCGGGCGATCCTTGAAGATCGCGACGACTGTCTCACGGAGCGGTATGCGGCCTATGTTCCCATGTTCCGCGACATGCACGAACTATCACAGCTCATTCGGGCGGAGAGAGAAAAGAGGGGCGCGATCGACTTTGATCTCCCGGAAGCCAAGGTAAAACTTGATGAGAACGGGGTGCCCACGGAGATCGTCGCGGAGGAAGCAGACTGCGCGACGAGACTGATCGAGGATTTTATGCTGAAGGCAAATGAGACCGTCGCCGAGCACTATTTCAAAGAACAGATCCCGTTCGTCTATCGTGTCCACAGGGACCCGGATCCGGATAAGATGGAAAGCGTTCTTGCATTTGTAAGACAGCAGGGGGTCGATATTCAAAAGTCAAAGCAGAAAATCACGCCGAAGGAGATCCAGAATACGCTTCATAAGATCGCGGGCGAACCGACGGAGCCGATGATCAGCAGGATCATTCTCCGCTCCATGCAGCAGGCCAGATATGATACAAGCTGCGACGGCCACTTCGGTCTGGCGGCAAAGTATTATTGTCATTTTACCTCACCGATCCGGCGATATCCGGATCTGCAGATACACCGCATTATCAAAGACACACTCCGCGGGCGGATGACGCCGGAACTGCGGCGGCACTACGCCGCTATACTTGGTGACGTGGCGGATCAGAGTTCCCGCACGGAGCGCCTGGCGGCGGAAGTTGAGCGTGAGACGGTCAAACTGAAGAAGGCGCAGTACATGCTCGGCCATGTGGGCGAGCGGTTTGAAGGCGTCATCTCGTCCGTGACGAGCTGGGGCGTCTATGTGGAACTGCCAAATACAGTCGAGGGGCTTGTCAGAGCTTCCGACCTGACTGACGATTACTATACCTTCGATGAGAAAAAGCAGGCGATGATCGGACGGCTTTCCGGAAAAGAGTATCGTCTCGGCGATACAGTTCATGTTATAATGAAAAACGCGGACATTGTGCTTAGGACGATCGACTTTGAACTCGACGTCCGCTGACAATAATAATCTGAGGAAAGATCATGGCTGAAAAAGATAGCATTAAAGTGATCGCTAACAATAAGAAGGCGTATCATGATTATTTTATACTTGAAAAATATGAGGCGGGCATTGAGCTCGCGGGCACCGAGGTGAAATCGATCCGCATGGGCCACTGTTCGATCAAGGAAGCCCATGTCGAGATCCGGCAGGGAGAAATGCGGATCGTCGGTATGCACATATCTCCCTATGAGAAGGGTAATATCTTCAACCGCGACCCACTTCGTGACCGCCGGCTGCTCCTTCACAAGAGCGAGATCCGGAAACTTGGCGAGAAGATCCGCGAGAAGGGATTTACGCTGATGCCCCTTTCGGTCTACCTGAAGGGCAGTCTGGTCAAGGTCGAGGTAGGACTCGCAAAGGGCAAAAAGCTTTATGACAAGCGGGCAGATATTCAGAAAAAGGATATGCAGCGCGAGGCGGAGCGTGAATTCCGGAAGCGCTTCTGAGGAGGTTGGAGTATGAAGAGACTGATCGGCGCGGTTTTTATTTCCCTGATCGCTGTTTCCATGACGGCGTGCGGAGGGAGCAACAAGATCGAGGAGGCCAGCCCGCCTCTCATGACCAATGAGGCCATTGTGCATGCGGACAGTCAGGCGGAGTCCGACGGGACGGATACGGACGGACAGAATCCGGTCATGAATATTGTCGGTCATTACGGTGCGGGCGAGGCGGATATCCTTGTGGAGCCTCTGGGGAAGGATGGCGCACAGCTTACTGTGAACTGGACGATCGGGGCGGAATCCTCCGGCACATGGACTATGAGCGGCGTATTTGATCTGAACACATATGCAATTGAATATAAGGACTGCGTAAAGACCAATCGTGTCCTCACGGAGGACGGCGGTGTGCAGGAAGAGACCATTGTCTATGAGAACGGGACCGGAAGGGTCCTGTTCAACACCCTCGACAACA
>JAZRKZ010000172.1:0-7062 GCA_045646565.1 Lachnospiraceae bacterium | reverse complement strand
TCAGGGGAAGTTATCCGGATACAGAGCATGTGAAGTTCCGCACGCTGCCGGAGGTTACGGTCGCAAGCTGCACCTACCAGGGAAGCTACACCCAGATCACAGAGGTCTATGCCGCCGTAATCTCCTGGATGGAAGCCAACGGTTATGAGCCTGTTGCACCGATGTTCAACATCTATCACGTCAGCCCGCACGAGACACAGAATCCGGATGAGTTTGTGACGGAGATCTGTTATCCGGTGAAGAGAAAAGAATAAGCAGACAAAAATTTCAACAAGAAATGAAAATCCCGGCCTGTTACATAAACAGCAGACCGGGATTCCTTTTGTCAACCCTTCAGACAGAAGCCCATATCATTTTTTCAAAACTTACTTATGAGCATCCGCCATTAGGTCGGCGAGGTTTCTTTTATATTCAGATTATACTTGAGTTAGTCGCTCGACTAAGTTACAATGTACATGAAGAGAAATTCGTCGAACGGCTAAGAATGACTGCGATCAACCGACAATTAGCCGAGCGGCTAAAAAACGAAAAACGAAAAACAATGTTCGCCGAACGGCTAAATAGAGGTCAAAATGAAAATAACAGACGCAAGATCATTTGGAGCCATGTTAAGAAGCAGACGAAAACAGCTTGGGTACACACAGGCATACATTTCTGATTTTACGGGTCTGAGTGTGAGCTTTCTCTCGGAACTTGAAAACGGTAAAAAAACGGTTCAGCTGGAAAAGGCAATTCAGGTTGCCATGCTCTTGGGACTCGATCTGATTATGGAGGCACGCAGTAACGAATGAGAGAACTGAAGGTATATATTGAGATCCGGGGAAGCGAACTACTTGCAGGCACAATTACCGGCAATGACAAGGCAGATGCTGTCTTTACCTATGATCCGGAATACTTGCCTTTGGGCGCGCCGATTTCTGTGAGCCTGCCGTTTCAGCAGGCGCCGTTTCCACCGGTAGTGACAAGCAGTTTTTTTGAGGGGCTGCTGCCGGAAGGCTTCAGCCGAAAAAGTGTTGCGAACTGGATGCATGCCGATGAGGAGGATTACCTCACGATTTTGGCAGGATTGGGAAAGGAATGCCTGGGGGCGATTCGGATCGATGATTGTACAGAAGCCGGCACGGATCATCCGTTTTATGAAGAGCTGTCGCTTGGTCAGGTAAAGCAGCTTGCAGCGGAAGGGGCTACGAAGTCAACGGAGCTATTGGTCGGGTCGCATCTGTCACTCACGGGTGCCTCGGGAAAAGTAGGCTTGTTTTTACATGATGGCAAATGGTATCAACCGTTCGGAACAGCTCCGAGCACACACATTGTAAAGCAGAGCCATGTGCGCCTTGAACATATTGTTGAGAATGAGCAGCTTGCTCTTCGCACGGCGGCTAAGCTGGGGATACCGACAATCAGTAGCTTTGTCATTAACACAGGTTCATTCCGGGATTCTGAGGTCTTACTTGCGACAGAGAGATATGACCGTGATCAGGTACATGCAGTCAGGGTAATTAACGGACTTTGCTGTCCGCTGCGTCTTCATCAGGAGGACTTCGCGCAGGCTCTGGGCATATCCGGGAAGGCAAAATATGAGCGCGAGGGTGATAATTATCTAAGACGTATATTTCGGCTGGTGAGGGATGTTTCTGCCAATCCCCTTAAGGATCAACTGCGGCTCCTCGATATTCTGATTTATGATAAGCTGATCGGAAATACGGACAATCATATCAAGAACCTGTCTCTTCTTTATTCATCGGATGTCAGGTCAGCAAGACTTGCGCCTGCTTATGATCTTCTCTCGACATTGGTATACAGGGAATCCACGTCAGATATGTCGATTGCTATAGCAGGAGAGATGCGATGGGATAAGATTACGAAAGAAACATTTGTACAGGCCAACCGGGAGATGGGTCTTTCGAAAAAGATTATTGCAAATGAGTACGGACGACTTTCATCCGGATTTCCTGCGGCAATTCGGGAATCTGCTGAAGAAATGGAAGCGGAAGGTTTTACGAATGCTCCGGTGGTCGCTCGGAAAGTGTTGGACTTACGGTAACGAAGCTGCTCCAAAATGTAGATTTTTGAAAAAAGTATGGTACAATAACATGTAACAAACATGCCAAATGCATGAAATATGGGCATAGGGAACTCCTGTCTCATGCTTTTTCCGGCGTACCGAATTGTCTGCTTTTTGAAATAGACAGCATATGGCAAAAGCAAATCCAGCCGCTATTAGCGAATCACCGGAGCCTTGTGGACAGATAATACGTTCCCTTCATCTCATCCGAAAAAAGAAGAAAGCGAGTGGATTTCATGAACAAAACCAGAATATTTCTGATCGTCCAGTCCGTTCTGTGCATCCTGCTTGCTGTGATGCTCGCCGCAGCTGCTATCGGGATCTACCGGGAAGGTCTGGTCCTGAAAGCGGCAGATCCCCTGAGCTGGATCTACACGCGCGAAAAGGTGGCTGCAGCGCTGCGCCCGATACTGCCGCTGCTGGTGCTCAGCCTCGCAGTGACCGCCGTTGGGCTGTTCCTGGGTTTCCGGGACGAAAACGGAGAGAAGCTCATTAAGGATACCGAATGTCTGCGGGATCTGACGGTGGGCCGTGTGGCTGAAGAGAGCGCTGAAATGAAAGCAGAACGAAGCCGGCAAAAGAGGCTGCTCTGCGGCGGCTGGATCGTTTTCGCGCTCTGCATGATCCCTGTCCTTTTATACATCACAAACGGGGATCATTTTCCCAACGGAGATCTGGAGCCGGTTTTTCTCGCACTTGCCGGGCATGTGTTTCCCTGGGGCGCTATGGGCCTGGCCGCCCTGATGATTTCCACTGTGTTTCAGGAAAAGAGCATGCACAGGGAGATTGAGGCAGCGAAAGTGCAGATAAAAGCAGAAAAAGCTTCCGGAGCTCAGCCGGAGACAAGGAAAGAAGAGAAGAAATCGCTTGCCGGGAGAATCCCCCTGCTGCGCACGGTTCTGTTGGTTCTGGCGGTCGTGCTTATCATTGCGGGCGTGTTTAACGGCAGCGCAAGGGACGTCTTTGGAAAGGCGGTAAAAATCTGTACGGAGTGTATTGGCCTTGGATAATAATAATAAAAAAACTGGGCGGGCTTCGCTCCGCCCCTCTACGAGAAGACTCATCCAGCTTTACAGCGCGCTTCTGCACAACGCACATATGAAAGGATTCATTGACGGGGAGATCTATCAGGGCAAGGCTAAGTACGCCTGTGTCCCGGGCTTCAACTGCTATTCCTGCCCCGGCGCTGTAGGAGCATGCCCCCTGGGCTCTATCCAGAACGCCCTGGCTTCCACCGGACACCGGGCCGGCTGGTATGTGATGGGGATTATCATGCTCTTCGGCGTCATCCTTGGAAGAACCATCTGCGGGTGGCTCTGCCCATTGGGACTGATCCAGGAGCTGCTGCACAAGATCCCGACCTATAAAATCAGGAAGAGCCGCATTACCCGTGCGCTGTCCTGGCTGAAGTACGTGCTGCTTGCCGTGTTCGTTGTGGCGATTCCCCTGTGGTACGGGCTGAAGCATGATATTCCTGTGCCGGGATTCTGCAAATACATCTGCCCCGCCGGGACCTTTGAAGGCGCGGTCGGCCTGCTGTCCAATCCCAATAACACGGGGCTGTTCGGCATGCTGGGTATCCTCTTTACCCGAAAATTCACGATCATGCTGATCATCGGACTGGCCTGCGTGTTCTGCTATCGGAGCTTCTGCCGTTTTATCTGCCCCCTCGGTGCAATTTACGGGCTGTTCAACCGCTTCTGCTTGGTAGGCGTGCGGGTGGATGAGGATCACTGCAACGGCTGCGGCGCCTGTGTGCGTGGCTGCGGCATGGACGTGCGGCACGTGGGCGACCATGAGTGCATCCACTGTGCCAGATGCATAGACGGCTGCGCGCAGAAGGCCATCTCCCTCAAGGCAGGAAAGGCTGTGCTGAAAGCCCCGGCAGGAACCCTGAGCGCGGACGAGGAGACGAAGCGCAAAAAAGGTGGACGGATCGCCTGGGGTCTTGCCCTGGCGCTGCTGTGTTTTGCTCTTGTGTGGTTCAACTTCCTTGATCCCGCTGTCCGAGCGGAAAAAGGGACGGGAAGCACTGTGCAGGGACAGACGGAAAGCGCTGTAGGCTACGAGGTCGGCATGGAGCTGGAGGATTTCACCCTGACCTTACTGGACGGCACGCAGTTCCGCCTCGCGGATACGCGCGGCAAGGTCGTTTTTATCAATCTCTGGGCCACCTACTGTACACCCTGCGTACAGGAGCTTCCGCATTTTGACGCGCTGTACCGGGAACATGGGGACGACATCGCCATGCTCGCCGTACACTCATCCATCGTGACGGACGATCCGGCGGAGTTCCTGGCCGACAAGGGCTGGGAGATCCCATTCGCCGTCGATACGGAGGACGACACGCTCTGGAAGATCGTCAACGGTTCGTCCACCCTGCCGCAGACCATTGTCCTGGATCGGAACGGCACGGTCGTCTATAACCAGAAGGGTTCCGTAACGCCTGAGGTGCTTGCCGCACTCTACGAGCAGGCCTCCGAGGGATAAGAACACATACACGCTGTCAATAATATTCAAGTCTCGCTCGCGAGACTTGAATTTAAACCGTAAGATTGAGAGGAGAAAGTATGGGTATCATCATTTCACTGCCGGTATCGCTGTTGCTGTTCTGGCTTGTGCTCAAGCCGAAGAAGGCAGACCCGTTTCCGAAAGGAGGTCTGTGGCGGCTTCTGATTGCCGGAGCGATCAGCACCGTTTTTGCCACGATCCTGTCCCATATGTTCAGCCTGATCATCGTCGCGATCCGCATCGGGCCGGACAATGTTGCGGAGTTCATAAACAGGATGCGCACCGATATGGCAACGGCGGGTGATTTCCTGCAGAGCCTGTCCCTAAATAAAACAAAGTCGCCGCTGATGACGCTGCTGTCCACGATGATCACCGCCGGCCTTCTTGAAGAGCTTTGCAAGTATTTCGCATGCCGCGTCGCTATCCGCAAGAAGGGCATGGTCCGCACCTGGATGGACGCGCTGATCTGCTTCACAGTGGTGGGTCTCACTTTTCAGATTCTGGAGAACCTCTTGTACGGCGGGAGTTACGGCATTATTGTGGCGATCCTCCGCAATCTGGCGCCGGGCCATTTCATCTTCGGCGTGATAATGGGCTGGTATTACGGCAAATATATGATTACCGGGGAGAATACATACCGTTTCCAGTGCATCCTGTGGCCGGCGCTGATCCACACGCTCTACGACACGGCGCTCAACTTGATGTCCAACTACGATGCTGATGCGGGAACAGGCAAGATCTATATCGCGATGGGGCTGCTGGCTTTTGTCGGTGCATTTGTGATGGCCGTTACCATTATCGTCAAGCTTGTGCGCTGGCACAAAGACGGCAAACTGGATACGCCGATCCCGGGCGCTCCCGGGGAGCCCGCGGTCTGAAGCTTTTTTAACGGAAGGCGAAGATCCCGGCACGTACCTGAACAGATCCGGATCGTGCGGACAGCACAAAAAACTCCCGGAGCGGAGGAACGGAATAAGCGACTGAATGATAAATGATATATAAATAAAAATAAGGAGGATCATTATGAAAAAGTTCAGAAAAGTCCCGGCAGTGTGTCTCCTGCTTGCCCTGGCAGTTGTCATGCTCGCCGCATGCGGCAAGAAGGCAAATTATGAGGTGCAGGTCAACGATGCGTCCGGCAATCCTGTCTCCGGTGTCTCGATCCAGTTATGCTCGGATACCGAGTGCAGCATGGGCACCACCGACGAAAAAGGCATTGCGGTCTTCGAGAAAGAAGCGGGCAGCTATACCATCCATGTGCTCAAGGTGCCGGAGGGATATGCCCAGGACGACACGGAGTATACCGCACCCGATAAGCCGGGCCAGGTTGTCATCGTCCTCAAGTGACGCGCTGCGGCGCCCTATGCACGGCGTGATAATAATGTGACACAGCGTGTGAAATCATGTCGTCAGTAACGAAAAGAAAGGAAAGATCATCATGAAAAAAATGATTAGCATTCTTCTGCTGGTTGTCCTTCTGACTGCCGCACTGAGCGTCACCGCCTATGCGGATTCGGGAATCGGCGTTGAGTCCGGACAGAATATGCCGGACTTCACGGTAGACCTGACGGACGGAACCACCGCTACGCTATCCGAGCTTCTGAAGGAGAAGGATCTGGTCGTGCTCAACATCTTCGCAAGCTGGTGCAAACCCTGCGAGAGAGAGTTCCCTGAAATGGAAGAGGTCTACCAGGCGAACAGCGACCGCATGGTGATCCTTTCCTTGTCGGGTGAACCGAACGACACGATGGAAATCATTGCCGAATACAAGGAAAGCCACGGACTCTCCTTCCCGATGGGACTGACGGGCGATACGCTGAGCGTCAAGACTGCCTCCTTCCCGGTGACCGTCTTCATCGACCGCAACGGAATGGTCGGTCTGGTCAAAGTCGGCGCCTTTGTCGACAAAGCGGAGTTTGAGAGCAAGGTCAGCTACTTCCTCTCTCCGGATTACAACGGAAAGCCCCTCAAGACAGAAAAGGCCGTAAACTACATGCGCTACATCGAAATAGCCATCCCGATCGCTATGCTCGTGCTGGTCATCGGCAGATGGGGCCTCTTCCGTAAGGCCGGAAAGAAAGGCTGGCACAGCTTGATCCCGCTGCTGAATGACTACGATGAGTATTCCATGGTGTGGAAAGGATGGATCGGTGTCTTCGCCGCGCTGTGCTTCCCGCTCGGCATCCTCTGCAACTTAGCCGGTCTGCCGTACTTCATCGCTCCCATTCTGTATTTTGCGGGCTTTCTGCTCGGCATCCCGGAGAGCGTCAAACTGGCTAAAGCCTTCGGCAAGAGTACATTCGTCGGCGTGCTGATGGCGATCCCCGGGATCAAGGAGATCAGCCGCCTGATCCTCGGTCTCGGCAAGGCGAAGTTTCAGGCTCCTGCTTCCGATGCAGCAAATGCATAACGCTGAAACCGGAATTAATCCGTCCCGATGCAGGTTGCAACAAATCAAAGATAATTGTTGCGGCCTGCTCTTTTTT
>JAZRKZ010000171.1:0-12092 GCA_045646565.1 Lachnospiraceae bacterium | reverse complement strand
CCAGTTTATTGATATAATGCGGAACTCCTCCGGTAATTCCATAAATCAGGGCAATGTCAATGGACAGAAGGATAAGCGAAATCTTCCTCCGGTTCTTTTTTTGCCAGCCAGCCACGGAAGATGCCGCCTTCGAACAGGGATGCTATGATAAAGAAAATATCCGCAAAAAGAATGAAGATAAACGAAGGGATCAGGATCCTCGTATATTTTTTCCCAGCCACAGTTCCTTTACCGATGAAGGTTCCCATGCGCGCAAGATAAAATAATACACCAAGGTTAAAATACAGCAGAAGCGCGGCATTCTCTCCAAAGCTGATCCAGGCCTCTTTCGGGAAAAAGCTCCCGGTATTGATTATACTCAGCGCAATATTCAGCAGCAATATGGCAATATCTACCACGAACAGGATACGGGTCACGTTCAGCATTACGCCGCCACCTATACCGACACCGCCGCCCCAGATCAGACCGGCCCGACTGCAGAAATGTTCAAAGCTCTGCATCAGAGGTTCATTTTGCCGGCCCTCAATAAATCCATTGTTGGCAATACAGTAAAGACCCAGGTGCAAGCTGTTCTCTTTGCAGAATGCCTCCATATCCTCCATGAAGCGAAGCACATGGGAAGGTATGCCGTCCACATAAAGAGGAAGACAGAATACCACTGCCTGAGCATCCGTAAGCTCCGTTAGAATCCGGGTGTGATCCGCCGGCGTCCGAAGCTTCTCCGTGACCTTTTCTCCCCTCACAAACATGCGCTGCAGGAAAAGAAAATAAGAAGAGGCGCTAAAACGTTTTTTAGGGCTGCAATTGATGAATACCGTCTTCATAGCAGGCCCTCCAATTCTGAAAGATCCGAAAGAAAAACCACTTCTGACCGCGAAAATCCGTCGTTGATCGCATTGCGTTCTGCCCGATATCGGAACGTGTCTTTTTCGGGATTGCTGATCTCACCATAGACGATAACCTTCCAGAGGTCATGTTTTCCGTAGCGCAGCGTGTGATGCATTTGCTTACCACGATACGTGGAAAACGGAGTGGATGTTCCGATTGAGCGGTCCAGCACATTCTTAACAGCCGGGCTGTATTCTCCGTAAAGATTCCTTGTGATAATCACCAGTTCATCCGCATGGCCGATGATACGGCATACCTGTTTCAGCTTGTCCTTCATAAAACACTCAGCGGGATGCTTAGTCCAACAGCCAAAGCATCCCTGACAGGGCGCATATTTTCCGTCTGCCGCCAACACACGGTCACACCTGGAGCCAATCAGTTCATCATATCGGGAATCCAGATCGTGCAGTATTACTTTCATGCCTTTCCCTCCTGTGCTGCAGTTGTCATGGGATCCTTGTGATCCGCATCCTCTTTCATGCGCTGAAACGCTTCAAGTTCTCGAATACAATATTCACACCAGTCACGCTGCATTTTTTCATACATACGGCCGAATTCGATTGTCAGTTTCCAGTAAATCGCTTTTTCTGGATGTTCGATGGCCTGCTTATACAGCTCGGCTTTTTCTGACGCCTGCTTTCCATCGTCAGGAAAGACAGAAGCCTCCTGAAAAGCCCTGAAGAATGCGATATTCTCTTCTACGGGCAACTCGCCCATGAAAAAGGTTTTCATCAAACAAGGATTCCGGATCCCTGTCGGCAGGTTTTGATCCCGGAGCCATCGCAGCAGTTCTTCATGTCCCGCCGGAGTGATAGAAAATACATTCTTGTCCGGTTTTCCTGTCTGTGAAACACTTCGCTGACTGATCCATCCGTTTTTTTCCATTGTCTGGAGTTCCCGATAGATCTGACTGGTCTGTGCTGTCCAGAAATGTTTCAGAGAGTCTCTGAAAACAATCATGATCTCGTAGCCAGTCTTATCGCCGTTGCTTATAAGGCCGAGGATACCATGTTTAAGCATAAACGCCCCCTATTCCATTTGTAGAATATATTATAATTCCACTTGTGGAATAAATCAAGGGGGCTGTGAAATAACATAGTCCCTTCATTCCGCCTGCTGCGCCATCCGAAATAATACAAAAGCCCCGGGAAGATATCGGCCAAAAATGGCTGTCTTCCCGGGGATGATTTGAATGTCTAAGATATGTTGTCACATCCTGAAATATGTCTGTGCACCACTCATATGCAGAATCATAAAACCCGGCACCAAGAGGGAATAACCCTGTGACCCGGTGATCCTCTGAACTTAACCGTCGGCTGTCAGGATCAGATCATCACGATCTTTATCCAACAGATTTCCGCTCATTTTGATTGCGTGCTATTTCCATCAGTTCTCTTTCCCCGGCTATCTCGCCGGGATACGGATAAACCTCGGCGCAGCGATCAAAATCCCTTGCTATCTTCAGCGCTTTTTTATCATCCCGTTCAGCCAGAAGCGCCATTGCATACTCCGTACGAACAACGGAAGGGTACTTCCGCATGGTCTTCATCTGTTTTCTCTGCTCCTTCGTCAGCATTTCCTGCAGTTTTTCGGGACGATTCCGGCCGATACATTCAACATAAAGGCAGTCGCATGTCATCAGCCCCCGATGCAGACCGATGATTCCGCTCTCAATAGTCAGCAAATGATCCATCAGATCGTATGCTTCTTCAAATCGGTGCATATCCATCAGTCGATTGGCGGCCAGCACGCCGACAACAGCAGTGAGACTGTTTCGCATAGATGTATCCTCAGGGATTACAAACCATTCTTCGGGCATATTCTTTAGCCGAATACCTTTTGATATCTGCTCATTGACTCTCAGCTGGATCCAGAAGGCACGGACAGCCTCCGAGTCTCGCATAAGGGAAAATGCATTGCGGCCATCATTGTCGACATTCCCGAGACGCAGAGGAACTCCATTTGCAAATGCAAAACCTGCGCCTATCACTGCAAGTATCCGCAGAAACGCGGAGAAGAACGATGCTGCCGGAAACAGAAATGACAGAGCAAGGAAAAGCAGACCGGTAATCAGGTTCAGGATCGCACCGCCAAAATTATACAGCAATACCGGTATTTTTCCATCTATGAGCTCCGGCGGAGACATGAGGCACTGCCCCCCCGTTCCCGCAAGGGACATGCGTCTGAAACAGATCTTGTCTTCCTCCTTCACCCACATCCAGCTGAAGATACGGAAAGAAATGAATTCATACCCCGTCATTAATCCGAAAATCAGATGCCCGGCCTCATGGATCACAATCTGGATCAGCATGCCAACATATACGGCAAAAAGGAGCAGGCCGAAAATCAACAGCATCATTCCAGTCGTAGTATCTCTCCCGATAAAATGATCCAGGTATTGGGAGATCAGAACACCACTTGCAGCGCCGATCAGCAAAAAGATCAGGAACGCGATCCATTGCTGTCCGGCTGCCTTTTTCTTCTTTTCTTTTTTCATTTACCCTCACCCTCTATTCTTTCCTGCTCATTCATATCCGCACCTCCCCTTAAAGCAATTTTAACCCATTTAACCTTATCTGCAAACGACAAGGTTAAACAGGTTAAAACCGGAATTCGAGTATGATTGCTTACGGGCTGCTCATTTCTCTGCTTTTTCGCTGAATATATCAGCAATATCTCCATCGATACAGATACTTCTGTCCTCAATCTCAGCCGGGCAGAATGCCTCCCCATAATTCAGGCATGCATAGACGGCTTTCTCGTTCTGATACGTTTCGTGCCAGAACGGATACTTAATAATGACCGGAGTGTTGGATCCCACTCCAAGCTCCAGATACAGAACATGTTTATCTTTGCGGCTTTGCAGGAAATCCGCATACGCCGCAGAAGCCTTACGCCAGCCTTCATCTTCCACAAAGGTATCATCTGCGCGCAGATTCATACGCATCGGTTCTCCGCAGACCGGGCAGTAAGGAATGAGTCCGGATGGAATACTCATCGATAACATAGAGTAATCCGTCTCGCCGTTATCCAGGACCGGGGCAATCAGTTCGCTGTTTTCACCAATCGCAAACCCCTGGGCGAGGAGCATTTTTACTACCCTGCCTTTGTTGTCATAGGTCCTTTTATGACAAGGCTTGCTGCACTGCATAAGACCGTAATCCCCCTGCGTATAGAACAGCCTATCTTTATCGAAGCCGGCCTTCAGGAACTGATGGTCTACATTTGTAGTGATCACAAAGTAATCTTTGTCTTTCACCAGCTCAAGGAGCGTCTGATAAACAGGCTTTGGAGGATACACGTAGCGGTTCACATAGATATGCCTGGACCACCACGCCCAACGGGTCTCCTCATCCGGGAACGGATAGAAGCCCCCGGAATACATATCCCTGATGCCAAACTTTGCGGCGAAATCTCCGAAGTATCGGTCGAATCTTTCCCCACTGTATGTCAGTCCGGCAGCGGTTGACAGCCCTGCGCCTCCGCCGATCACGATGGCATCGGCAGTTTGAATTTCTTCCTTCAGCCTCTTTAGCTGTTCTTCCTTCGTACCCTTTCCGGCCTGCGCATTTCCTTTAAAAGTACGCACCGTTTTTATCCCATTGTTTATACTTTCAAGATATCCATTCGGTAATTCATCGAAGTTCTGCCTCATAATATATCCTGTCCTCCTCTTTAAATACATTAAAGATTACTCTGTCCATCAGTCCCTGATGGGCAGAAAGCCACTCCTTAACAGTCCGAACGGCTATCTCTGCCGCACGGTCATTCGGAAAATGAAATACGCCTGTGGAAATGCAGCAAAAAGCCACGCTCCTTAAATCATTTTCCGCACACATCTCCAGAACATTCCAATAGCAGTCCGCAAGATCCTTTTCCAGTTCCGGCGTGAGATAGGCCTGCACGATCGGCCCCACAATGTGAATCACTTTCTTTGCCGGAAGGTTATAGGCATCCGTGAGCATCGGCACGGCTGTCGGCTGCTCGTAGTCGCTGCCGTAGATCATACGGAGCTCCTTCATCCGGCGGGCACATTCGGCACGGAGCTGTACTCCTGCAAATGTATGGATACAATTATCGATACATGTATGCATCGGTACAAAGCAGCCCTGCATTTGCGAATTGGCCGCATTGACGATCACATCTACCGCAAGCCGGGTGATGTCGCCCTGCCAGATCGACATGCCATCTTTCATTACAGGGATATCGGCAAGCTGAACAATGCCCTTTTCGTCCGCGCGGTCTTTCAGGTATTCGTCCTGAACTGCCAGCACCCTTCCCGGCATCTGACGCGGCATACGGATGTTCATCAGTGAGCGAAGAATTCGTCGCTTTCCCTCCGTATCACCAGGTGTCTGCAGATTCTTATATTGAACAGAATCGATTTTGAATTCTTCCACCAGATAATCAAGCCGCTGATCCTGCGTCATCTCCTCTTTCATACGCCAGTCTCCGTTTCATCTGTCCTTGCCCCGAGTAAGCCGGCAGACTGCTGTCGGATGTCCTCAGGCGCGTTCATGTCCATGAAAAATTTCGTTACAAAAAGCATACACATTTTCTGTAAAAGAATCAATATCAGCTTCGTGAAGCCTGACACGACTCCAGTCAGGAAAATGCATCTGGTCAAAAAAACCCTCTGTTTTCTGTTCCGTTGTAATCTCCCTGTATAAATATGGTAGAATATAGAATCATCGGATCTCAAATCTCACATTAACAGGAAATATTTATGGCCGCACAACCTCTCTCACATGAAAACCTGCTGCTCCTCGTCGACGACCTCCTCGAGCTGGAAGTCCTGGAGCTCATCCCAAAGGACACCGATCCCTCCACCATATACATCCCGTACATGATGAATGACGCAGTCGAGTATTACCTGATCCTCGGTAACTGCCAGGTAATGGGGGAAATCCCGGAAGAATTCGACGGAGACACGCTGGTCAAATTGATCGACACACCGGATCGCCCCGGCCTCATCTTCGAAATGCCGTCGGGAGATAAGCTGACCCTCTGGTTCGACAGCTGTGCGTTCGAAAAAAACTTCTATCAATATCACCGCATCTGTCATATCTGGCGAAAGGGCGAAGAACACTGGCGTATGCTCGTCTACATGATCGGCACGATCCACGATAAATACGCTTTTCTCGGTCCGGACGCTGTAACTAATGAGGAGTTTGCGCTGCTGCCTCTCGTCCACTTCGGCCCGTTCCGCTTCTATTCGCCGATTGATGAACCGTTGGACGACCGCTACCCCGAAAACGAGGATGGCTGGACCTGCATGCGGAACCTTGCTCTCGAGGCAGGTGACACAGACTATGTTAAAATGATTGATCGTGCAAATGCTCTTAAAAAGCTCCCCTTTATCCGTACCGACACCCTCATAAAGAATCTGGCAAATGCATTGAGCCTGTCCCGGCGAAAACCTTTATTTGAACATATCTACAGTAAAGTGTGTGAGGCCTCTTCCCGGTATCCGGAAAGAACATACAGTCCCAAAACAATTTTTGAAATGGAAAAAGCCCGCAAATCGGCAGATGCCGGATTGCGGGCAAAAGGTTTTGCCGGGGATTATCCTGCCTATAGCAGAGACAGAACATCCGCGATCGTCTTTGAGGAGCATCCGTTCACCGTGCAGGAGCTCGACTACGAGGGTTTTGCGTTCCGGATCAAAGTCATGGTCTGGGATCCGGAAGATGCCTGCCCGAAAATCAGGAATTTAGACTGAGTTCAAGAACATCTCAATGTTCTTGCCGCGACGCGACGCTCTCCTCTAAAAATTTCAATTAATGTTTCCATCTTCTATATTCCATTTCATTAAATGTATCTGAACTTGTCGGAACGTGTCACCAGGCATAGCCCCGCTTCAACAATGCTCCTTTCCGATATTTCAAAAGCAATTATGCTTTTGATGTCCCCTATCATACCCCAAACACCTTAAATCATCCCGATGAAGAATCTAAAAAATCTTAACAAGGGATCTGTGCGTCACTTTTATAACAGATCCGGAAACGCCAAGTTTTTTCCGATCCGCGTCCATAAGCGGAACTTTTTCCGGACCACTCCCTTGTCTGGGTGGGAAAATACCGTGACCTGAAGAACATATCACATTGGCACTTTGACCATGAAATTGCCGTATGTGAGGGCGGAGAAGCCCTGATTTCCCTGAATCAGGAAACATTCACACTGCGGAAAGGACAGTGCATTTATCTCAGGGGACAGTCCGTTCATTCCATTCTTTCAGCCCTGCACAACTCTTTATGTATCTCTCTTTTCTGACAATCTCCTTCGCCGTGTCACCGACAATTATTGTCTTATAAATCCGGTCTTCACGGATGATTTTCGTGTACTTGAAACGCTTGAGCGTATCCGGGCAGCCGGTTTTAAGAAGGAGAGATTTTACGACGAGATCAGCAATGCCCTGATGCAGCAGCTGGTTGCCGAGATTTTCTCTGTTCTGGAAATTCAGGCGTCGGCTGTTTTGACATCCGCAGCAACCGAACGATATAAACAGCTGCTGTATGATATCGACGAACATGCGGATACCTATAGCTTCCCAAAGGCTGTCGAATATATGAATATGTCGGAAGCCTATTTCTCCCGCTTTTTTAAGAGAATATCGGGTATGACTTTTTCTATGTGCCTGAATCATATTCGAGTGAACAGAGCGATCGACCTGATCCAAAACACAGATTTGAGTATGACGGAAATAGCTATGAACTGCGGATTTGAGACCATCCGGAATTTCAACAGAGTCTTCAGGCAAATCACCGGGTATTCTCCCAGAGAGCTGCCGGACGGATATGTTTTGAACCTGCGCTCCAACTCCGGAAATGCTTCTAATTTTGATCCGACGATAAGGACTTCAGAATTGATGTATGAGTGATATAGTTCAGACAGGCTGCGTCCCAGCTTCATAAACCGGCGCAAACATCATCTTCATCGAAAAGCGTAAGCCCTACCCTGTGAGCTGAGCAGACATCCGTCGTATCCATTCTCCTACATGACCTTGAACCGACGTCTATGATAAAACCGGAGAGGCTGGCTGCCTCTCCGGTTTTAAATCTTCTCTTACATCAATCAAACTAATTTTTCTACAGGAAAACAACCACGACCAATTTCTTCACAGACAGCTTTAAAAATCATCTGATCCTGTATAAGAATGTCACGATCTGGCCGCGCGTACAGTTCTTATTGATACCGAATGTACCGTCGCTGAACCCGTTCGTGACCTTGTTCTGTGATCCCCACAGAATCGCCTTGTAATAGGCGTGGTTCTTAGGTACATCGCTGAACGGGGGCTTCGATGCTGCCTTCGGCGCCGGCGTTCCCTTGAAACGCCATATGAAAGTCATGATCTGGCCGCGCGTACAGGTCTTGTTGATTCCGAAAGTTCCATCGCTATACCCCTTTGTGATTCCCTTCTGGGCCGCCCAGAGGATTGCCTTGTAATGGGCGTGGTTCTTCGGCACATCCTTAAACGGGCTGGAAGCTGCATTCAAAGGTGCCGGGTTCCCTGCCAGCCGCCACAGGAACATAACTGCCTCGCTGCGAGTGCAGGCCTTATCGATCCCGAACGTGCCGTCGCTGTATCCTTTCGTGATACCGGCGTCAGCCGCCCAGTAAATTGCCTTATAATAGGGGTGCTTCGGATCCCGAACGTCCGAGAAGCTTGTTGCTCCCGGAGCCGGTCCATCAAGCCTCCCATACCAGATATCGCGGTCGACATTGCCCGATATTCCACTCACTCTTCCCGTATTGGAATACTGCCAGGTCTCATACCTCCCGGAATAAGTGCAACTGCTATTGTATTGCGCGACCCAGTGATAGTACGACGACAGCTCTGCAAATGCTCCGAAATACGCGTTCCAGTGAGACGTGCTCGTGTAGAGCCCGCTCTTATATCCGGCACTTTTTATCTGGCTGCAAAATCTCTTTGCAAATTCGCTGAGAACAGCTCCGCCAAGCGCAAATTGCTTATTTTCCTCAATATCGATATACACCGGCAAAGTTGGCTTATGTCCTTTCAGGAGTCTCAGCACATGCTGCACTTCTCCATCGATTTCAGACGTAGTATCGGCATGCGAATAAAGATATACTCCGTAAGGTATTCCCAGAGACTCACAGCTGGATGCATTATACTCCCAGCGCACATCATCCTGACTTGTTGTATTTCTCCCATATCCGCACCGGATGATGGCAAAATCAATGCCGGCATTTTTTACCTGCTGCCAGTCGATATATCCCTGATGCTTCGAGACATCGATTCCCTGATACGTGACGCCGCTCCCGACTATATCGTCAAAAGCATCCGTCTCCTGAATGACAGCAATACCGTCATCCGAATAATCACTTTCCTCCTGACTGCTGTACGGGATATCCGCATCCGTTTCCCAACCGGGCACCGACTGGACTTCATCAGAGATTACCTCAAACACATCAGTAATGGGTTCACCATTCAGATATCTCCAGCTGTTCTCAGCCCCATCTTCTTCAAGATCGATGTCTCCGCCCCGGCTGACTGCATTTGCAGCATCTTGCAAATCTTCAATCTCGGCAACTATGGCCTGCACATAACGCATGCTCTCGGACAGCAACGCCTGATCTTCCTGAGATAGCGATTCATAACCCTCTATCCAATTCAGGATATCGCTCTGCAGACTCTCCAGCGATGAGACGTCCTCAGCATTGATCTCCATATACGCTGCCACAATATCCAGAGCTGCGGCTGCAACCGTTCCGGCATTAACAGATGGAGCGTCTTCTGTCTCAAAAGCAGAAACATGTACTGCGCTCACAGATGAAGCGTCTTCTATCTCAGAAGCAGAGACATGCACTGCGCTCACAAAAAGAACTGCGAGTAAAATCAATACGCTAAGACTTCTTATTATACTTTTCCGCGTTTTTCCCATACCCGTGTAAACCTCCGTGCTTTAAAAATCTGATACGGCTTATCTCAGGTCATATAAGCCCAAGGGCATTATAACACGGATACTGTCAGATTCACGCTGCTGTCACCCGCTAAATAAATAGAGAGGGGCGATCATCCGTCCCTCTCTTTATAAATACGTGTCGGCAGTATAAATTTACCATCTGAATACAGCCAATCGATTATTTATGTTTTTGCCTATAAGCGCGAAGAGTTTTCCCCGTATTGTGTATTTTTTCATCTCCTGGAGTCGCATTTTTGTCACAGGAGATTTTCATTTTAATTTGAAAATCTCATTTACAGTTACCTCGAAAAATTCAGAGATCTTCATGGCCAATTCTAATGTCGGATCGTATTTGTTGTTTTCTATCGCGATAATAGTCTGTCTGGTGACGCCGAGGATCTCCGCCAAATCTTCCTGTCTCAGTTTTCTACTCTTCCGGAGCTCCTTGATATTATTCTTCATCGGAATCCCCCGGATCGGTAAGCCGTTTGGTTTCTATCAGTTTCGTCCCCCAGAATACCACACCTGAAACAATAAAAATCAGCCATGCCCAGGGCAATTCCCCTGTTTTTAAAACACATATCAGACAGTATATAGCAAGTGCAAATTCCAAAAAAACAAAGGCATTCCGGGCAGCTTTATAGTTAATTGCCAGTTCCATCTCATCGGCCTTGGTAAAAATCTTTTTCATAAGCCCACCTCCACAATGTAAAAACTCTTTTACATTTTCATGATACATCGGAAACCCTCAAATGTAAAGACTTTTTAACATTTTCTCACTGCGGCAGTAGATGCTCGCGCTCTGTGAGGGCGCACTTGGTTCCTCGCGGCTATCACTTGTGTGGTGACCTCTTTGCATATATACTAATAATCAACAAGGAGGAAAGGAGCTCTCTGCATGATGAAACTGCGACTTTTTTCATTAGTGCTGCTTGCGACTATTGCATTTGCAGCATGTCAGTCAAATAAAGCGGAGGCCGACCCAAGTGGCGGCACTAGGCCGGAAGACAATACTTCCGTCATGCTCCCGGAAGGCAGGGGGAGATTGAAGGCTTGACGTTTGATGAGAAAAATGGCAGTCTTCTCATTCTTTACAACAGAGGTGCCCGCATCGTCCTTGGTATGCCGAAGGGATTTTACGATGGATATGATCGTGAGATTTCGGAGGTGTTTACTTATAGCGTCAATAAGCGTTGAATTACTATGGCGGACTTGCCGGACATCATGTTAAAGTCTCAAATGAAAAAGCCGGGGCTGTCGCATTAGTCAGTATCACCACTATATATGGCAGACATTTGCAAATAACGTCTGCCATATATAGTAGTGGCACGTCTTAATGCGACAGCCCCGTTCATACTTTACTCTTTTTCTTTAGCGGCCTGTATCTGCTTTGCCGCCAAAACATTCAGCACCTGATACGGTTCGGTACATTTGCACAGAATGCTTATCTGCAGTAGATCTCGATTGCCTGCGAGGCGAACTCGGCTGTACCTTCCCCGCCGTAGCTATCGATATTTTTTGTGAATTCTCCGCCGCCTGCATACATTTTTCCGAGACCGCTCAAGATCTCTTTCGTACATGTATACATATGCTCTGTAATATAACTCTGCAGTTTCTTTACCAGATCCTGCGCCGCCCCGGCTTTTGGATCCGTATTCCGGATCTTTCCAAATTCCCCAAAGATATCGATCATACCCTGATATATTTTCTGATCCTCTTCCTTTGTCCGTCCTTTGGATTTTTCCTCAAATTCCCTGTAGGCTGCGGTCGTGCCCCAGGAAGCCTTTGCCCTGGCGGCATACTCATCAAGTTTTCTTGTGTCGAATGCATCAAATGTCAATTTTCTCACCCCCAACAATTTAATTCCCTTGGCAAGGTCAATCAGGTTCTCGATGTGCTCCTTCTTCATCGTGAGGAGCTCGATCTGCTGCTCCAGGGCCTTACTTTTGTCAAAGTCCGGACTGCTGATGATTTCCTTAATGTCTTTCAGAGAGAACTCCAGCTCTCTGAAAAACAAAATCTGCTGCAGTCTCTCCAGCGCGGCATCATCATATAGCCGGTAACCGGCCTCCGTATATTTGGCCGGATGAAGCAGCCCGATCTTGTCGTAATACTGCAGGGTGCGTATACTCACGCCTGTCAGCTTACTTACCTCGTTTACCCGCCATAGCGTACAGTCGGAACGCCCGGTGGACGTTTCGGTCCTAGTCATCATAGTTTATAGCCTCCCTTGCTCTGGTACTTTTACTATAAACTATGACGCTGCGTAGGGGTCAA
>JAZRKZ010000170.1:0-3590 GCA_045646565.1 Lachnospiraceae bacterium | reverse complement strand
GGCCCGTGAATCCATAGAACTGCATAGTATAAGGCCGGCTATATGCCCGTCGGAGGCTCACGTACCTAATGCTCTCCGCCGGGCACATAGCCGGCCTTCTCTATGCTTTCAGATGGATCAAAGGACCGCCACTGATCTTTTTACTCAATCCCTGAGACCCAGACAGCCACGTCATTGGCGCTCAGACCGAAGTCTTCTTCGCCGCCTACACCGCGGGCAGTGATGGAGTAGCTGTAATCGCCCTTTGTCCAGATCGTCTTCATGGCAGCGCCTTCCTTGTTGCCCCAGCACTTAGCTTCTGTTCCGTTCACATCCTGCGTCCACTCGTAAGCGTACTCCATGTAGTCTCCGGAAACATCGCCGTTATCGATGGTGGAAGGGCCTTTGCGAACAACGAGATCAACTGCTGCCATCGGGAAATCCGCCTGTGCGAAGTCACCCAGGTAGCGGAAATTCATCCAGTCCTTGCTGGCAGCGACACTGCCGAGGTCTGTCTCTGCGTCCATAGGAAGCACGAACTTGTCGAGGCCCGCGCCTTTAGCGGCTTCCTCAGCGGAAGCGACCTTCTCGAACAGCGCGTACACGTCTGTCTCCATCGGTTCGGTGCCGATCGTGACTGTACCCGTGGACTTGTTCAGAACAGTGACCTTTAACATATAGCTGCCGGGATCAATGGAGCAGTAGAAGGTATCCGTGCCATCCACGTCAAGATCCATTACAGAATCGCCGTCGACATCCGGCACCTGGTCCATGCCCTCACCAGGCGCAGCCAGGAAGGAGACCTGTATTTTGCTGTCTCCCTCAAGCGCGGGCTCGACCACGAGCTGCTCGCCGTCATCGACGACAAAGGTGCCTGACGTCGCAGCGACGTCTTTCGAAGCTTTATCCAGTGTGATCACAGCGCTCTTCTCATCTGACATATCCATATACATTTCGGACGTCTCTGCCTTGCCGCATCCGGCCATGAGCATCGTAAACGCTGCTAAAGCAGCTGTAAAGATTACTTTCGCGTTCTTCATTTTATTAAGCCTCCTGTTAAATAGCTTTTTCATAATTTAAATTGATATTTGTCAGTTCGATAACTGTCAAAATATTGCGGGGCGCCGCTTTTGGCGTCCATGCTATTTTATACGCAGCAGGGAGAAAAATGCCACGGGGAAATTTGTTGCTTTGCGGGCAGGTGTCCGCTCGTCACTTGCCAGACTAAATTCCCGTTCTTCTCTCCCGGAGGAGAGTTTATTCCGGCAAAGGGAAAGTGGGAACTCTGTCTGACAGACCGGGGTTCCCTTCGCCAGCCCACCTCTTTGTGCTATAGTGGACACGCTGTGTCCCGGTGCACAAGGAGGTACTGACATGGCTAATCAGAAACACCTTACCCTTGAAGAACGCACCACTATCCAGTCCATGCTTGACGATCGTTCTTCCTTCACTGAGATCGGCATCGCTCTCGGCAAAGACCGCACCACCATTTCCAAAGAAGTCAGGGGGCATCTTGTCTACCGGAAGATCGGCTACCACCGGGTGAACTACAACGCCTGTGCACACCGCTTTTCCTGTGACAGACGTAATATCTGCACTGATTGCAAATCAGAAAAGGCATTCAAGCTGTGCCGCAGATGTTTTGCCTGCAATAAGTTCTGTCCCGATTTCGTTGAGGTCATCTGTCCGAAACTGCTCAAGAAGCCTTATGTCTGCAACGGATGCGGCAGCCGCCATTACGGCTGCACCCTCGAAAAGCGCTTCTACTATGCCTCGGATGCGCAGAAGGAATACAAGGAGACCCTATCGGAAGCACGCTCCGGATTTTCACTGACAGAGGAGGAATTCCTTGCTGTTGACGCGATCGTCTCCCCACTGATCAGGCAGGGGCAGTCCCCTCATCACATCTTTGAGAACAACAAAGATTCACTTACAGTCGGTGAAAGGTCCATCTACAGGCTCGTCGATGCCTGTGCCCTTTCTGCAAGGAACATCGATCTCCCCAGAAAAGTCCGGTTTAAGCCCCGCT
This sequence comes from Lachnospiraceae bacterium, assembly GCA_045646565.1. Taxonomy (GTDB): domain Bacteria; phylum Bacillota; class Clostridia; order Lachnospirales; family Lachnospiraceae; genus Chordicoccus. The sequence goes on along the minus strand of JAZRKZ010000170.1, from coordinate 1,582 downwards.
CCAAACCTGTCCATTTCAAAGTGGACAAGGCATGCCGTATCGGACGTACCTATGCGGATTTCCGGTCCTTCCGGGAGCTCCATCCGGATCTCCCTGTCACGGAACTCGATTCCGTTATCGGCACCCGCGGTGGAAAAGTGATCCTCACAATCCATTTCGTCAAGGCTGAGCTTATGCTGGCTTTCCTTCGCGACCGAAATGATTCCGCCTCTGTGATCGCGGTCTTTGACCGGCTTTACGACAAGCTTGGGCATGAGAGATTTTCGCGCATCTTCCGGGTCTGCCTTGCGGATAACGGCAGTGAATTCTCCAATCCGACGGCTGTTGAGTTTAATGATAAAAATGAGAGAAGGACCCGCCTCTATTATTGCGACCCCGGCGCCCCTTTCCAGAAGGGCTCGGCGGAGCGTAATCATGAGTTCATCCGCATGTTCATCCCAAAAGGGACCGACTTCGCTGCTTACTCGCAGCCGCAGATCAGCCTTATGATGGACCACATCAATTCTTACGGACGGGAAAGCCTGGGGAACCGTTCCCCTTATGATATGTTCGCTTTCCTCTACGGGCAGGATGTGCTGGATCTGTTGGAGTGCCACAGGATCCTTCCGGAAAATGTGACACTCAACAGGTCAGTTTTTGGCACGGAGGCGCGGTCATGATCTACGAACGGAATTCTTTCGACTATCAGATGAACAAGGCTGCCTTCCGGGAAATGCTCGACATCGTTCCTATGACCATACCCGAACGGAACGCCCTCCGTATCTGGGTAAACACCGGAAACGACCTTTCGGACAATCCGTGGAATTATCGTGATTCCGATGGGCTTCCTTTGGATTATCTCCAGGCTTACCGCCTGAGATTCGGCTATCACAGTGGTCCGTGGGATCACTGGAAAGGCCCTGACACTCAATGCTGTTGGGATGAGACCTGCAACCGTTTTATCCCTTCAGATGATTTCTGTTAAATAAACGAACCGGCCGGGACACAGTTCCATACTGCTCCTGGATGGGGGGAATTTACTCTGGCGAAAAATAGACTTAAATTCGTCCCCTGGTGGAATTTGTCCTTTTTTCCGTGCCTGAGAGCTATTTTACACGATGTCCTGCTCAAAATCGACACCTGATCAGGCTTTCCGGAAGGATTTTTACCTACAGGTTCCCTGCCACACCTGTTATTCCTGATTCCGCGGGAATTTATTCAGGCAAACGGGAAATTCGCCTGTCAAATGACCCTGCCATTTCTGCTGTTTTTTGCCTGATTTCTGCTCATGCGTCCTGCAACGGGAAGTTTTAGTTTTATATTTTTATAACCTGTACTATAATAGGGATGTGTGCAGTGTCAGGCATTGATCTCCCGGATGTATGGGCGGAAACCGGGACCCGGGAGCTTATGAGAGGGAACCGTCCACTGCCACGAGAAAGGAACCGTGCTATGGCTGATCAAAAGCTGCATAAACTTATAAAGGCGGCCTCACCCTTTACAATCATCCTTGACGCTATTCCGGAGAATTTCGCTTCCGCGCAAGATCAGATCCGCAAACAACTCGAATCCTTCCCCTGCAGCATGCGGGCGCTCCTGGAAC
>JAZRKZ010000169.1:0-8328 GCA_045646565.1 Lachnospiraceae bacterium | reverse complement strand
CACGTCTTCCTCGCCGGTCATGAAGGTGATTTCGTTGTCGGAGATCTTCAGAACATCGCACTGGCCAAGGCCGAAAGCGATCTTCTCTTTTGCCTTCTCCTCGGAGCTCCAGAGAGGCGGACGAAGGTTCGGGTCGAAGGAAATGATCGCGCCGTTTTCCTTAGCGATCTTAAGAGCCTCGACAGTCGCGGCCTCTACGCCCTCATGTGTCATGGACAGTGTGCCGAAATGGAAGATCTTTGCGTCAGCGATATAATCCTTGTTGGCAATGACTTCATCCTTTGTCAGCATGATATCTGCGCCCGGATTGCGATAGAAGGAGAAATCTCTGTCGCCGTTCGGCAGCTTCTCGACGAAAGCGAGAGTTGTGTGAACTTCGTCATCCATCATGAGAGCGCCCATGTCGATACCCTGCTCGATGGTCCTGTTCTTCAGCATTTTTCCGAACATGTCGTTGCCGACCTTGCCGATGAAAGCAACTTTGCGGCCTGCCTTGTTCAGCATAGCCAGAACGTTGCACGGAGCTCCGCCCGGATTGACTTCCAGAAGCTTGTTGCCCTGCTCGGAAAGTCCGCTTTCAGTGAAGTCGATCAGAAGCTCGCCGAGTGCTGTAACATCATACTTTTTGCTCATCTTGATACCCACCTTTACCTTATTTTTATATTTGTTCCGTACTGTGCGCCGATGCGCGCTGTGCACGAAAAAGTGAACGATAATCATTTAACATTATACCATCAGTGTATAGGTTTTATCCACAAATCATTTAAAAAAGCCTCACTATATTTTTATTCTTCATCGCGCAATGCTCGTGACGTGAGTCTATGATACGCGTGCAGTGGAAGGCGCTTTCGCGCCGCCTGGTCGCAGCAAGAACGCCAGCGCGTTCTTGAAATTTTGCGCAGCTGTTCAGCCTTTGTGAGCTTTTATGTGTTGTTCCTCATTCAGCAGTTAGTGCCCGGCACTAATTTGCCGACCGGCAGTTACAAAGACCTCTCGCCTCAGTTCATGACTGCCCGGAGACTGCCCATGGCGGTCACTTTCGTTCATATCACCTCAGGTCGACTGAGGGCAAGAATTAATGAATCAGTGAGTTTACAGTCACCGTTGTCATTTATTAACAATGATGACTGCTTTGGAGGTCATGTGGCCATAAACGAAGAACATTCAGTTATTTCTGCAACAGAAAACTTGTGAACAGTTACTATATTTTGCCTATAAGGGACAGCACGGGACTCTGAAGTCACAGGGATCCCTCGTCAGAGATTAAACAACTTGTAAGATATCGGTATAAATGCTACTATCTCAATACGGACAAAATCCGGCAATACGAAACAGCATTTTTTGTCAGAAGGATGGAAATATGGTTGAAAAACACGGCGACTGGACGGCCCTGTTCTCCAGAACGATTTTAAGCAGGGGAAGAAGTTATTACCAGAGCGGAAAGGCGAAAAAGCTCAGACCGGAAAATGACGGATACAGCGTCACGGTCAGAGGCACCCGGAATTACACTGTCCGGATCGTCATGGCAGGCACTGACGAGCTTAACATGTTTTCCTGCACATGCCCCTATGCAGCAGGCGGGAACTACTGCAAGCATATGGCGGCCGCCCTCTTCTATCTTGAACAGTACCTCGGAGAACCGGTATATCTTCCCAGGGATGACGCCGATTCCTCCGAAGACTTCGGACAGGCGACCGGCTTGCCATTTGGAACTGCATCTTCCGCGCCAAGCAGCAGACCGGTCGAACCGGCAGCTTCCGCGCCAAGCAGCAGACCAGCCGGGAAGGCATCTCCCGCGCCAAGCAGCAGATCAGCCGGGAAGGCATCTCCCGGGTCTGCCTCCGGCAGAACAGTCGCAGGCCGGACAGCCCTCCCCTCGGATAAAGAATACTTCCCGGACCTTGCCGCCCTGCAGGCACAGGAGTTGGCAAGCCGCACGGACGACGCTCCCGCATCTGTCTTTATCCCCTCCGATTATCGGTATTTTAACGGCGACGCTCTGCTCTCCGGTCTGAAGATCAAGACAGCGGATAAGAAAAAGGCACAGGAGCTCTTAAAGAAGAAATCACAGCAGCCACTAGAGGTCCGCCTGGGTTACAGGGAAGGCACCGGCTCGGAGGAACTGATCGGGGAGGCCGTATGGTCAACACCGTCAGATTATTATGAGGACAATCTTATCCGTCTTACCTTTAACCGGGAACATATCCTCTCCTCGACCTGCAGCGGATGGCGCTGCAGGAACGCCCGCTATTACGGGGAAGACAACTACGCGTGCGAGCACCAGATTGCGGCACTCTTACTTCTGCAGGAGTATCTGAAGACCCACAATCCGGGCGACTCCACCAACCTGGCCGGACTCTATTTCCTGACCGGCATTTCAGGCGACATAAAGGCGGAAACTTCCGACGCAGTACCGACACTGACGATCTCTCCCTACCTGACACGGGACGAAAACGGTCTTTACGCATGCTTTCGTGTCGGAGCCGGGAAACTGTATAAGATAAAGAGCCTTCCCGAGTTTGCGGCTGCTGTCGCAAACGGAGACCGGATGCGCTTCGGCATCAAGACCGACCTCACGCTCGGCAGAGAACACATCCTGCCGGAATCGGTCAAATGGATGACCTTCATCGACAATTTCCTTGCCCGGGAAAAAGTCCAGCTGGACCAGTTCACGGCTAGGCTCAGATACAATAATTATTATTCCTACAACATTCCCGCGACAAAAGACAGGATCGATCTGACAGGCCAGGCTCTCGATGATTTCTTTGACACCGCCTGCGGGGACAGTGTGGAATACACAGACAAAACAGCCCTGAAGAAGACAAAGCATGAGCTTCGCGTGCAGCTCAAAGATCTTCCGGTCACGCTGAAGATCAGCACGAGCCGGGGACCGCGAAATATCCTCGACGGCATTCTGCTGACGGGAGATGTACCGGAAATACAGCAGGGCATACACCGCCGCTATTACATTACGGAACAGGCACTGAACTGCATTCCGGACGATCGCGCGGCCGCCCTCAAGGCGATCCTCGATTCCGAGCGGGGAGGCTACATACGCATCATGATCGGGCGTGCCCATCTGTCCGATTTTTATCATAAGATTCTGCCGTCCCTCCGCGAGATCGTGCATATCGAAAGTTCGCCGGAGGATGAAGAGGCCATTCGCACGATCCTGCCCCCGGAACCGGAATATATCACGTATCTGGATGTCGATTCGGGCAATCTGGTCGGAAGAAGCGATGTCTATTATGACAGTACCCGGTATTCCCTGATGGATCTGGTGGAAGGGAAAAAGATCGATTCCTTCCGCAACCAGGCGGATGAGAGAAGCATGATCGATGTTCTGATCCGCTATCTGCCCCGCTACGACCCGGATTACCGTATCCTGTTCGCACCGAAGGATCCGGAACTGGTCTTCGACCTCCTCGACCGCGGTATCCCCGAGATCATGCTGAAAAGCGAGATACGCATGACCGACCGCATGAGGGCGCTGAAGATCCGCAACCGCTCGAAGTTCGATATCGGCCTGTCCGTCGAGAGCAATCTTCTGGACATTTCCGTCACCTCGAGCGACCTCTCTCCCGAAGAGCTCCTCGACATCCTGTACAGTTACAAAAAGAAGAAAAAGTTCGTGACTTTAAAGAACGGTGACTTCTTTAAGCTGGATGAAAATGAATCCATCGCCCGCCTGGCTGAAATGATGGACGCCCTCCATGTTTCGCCAAAGGATTTCGTCACCGGGAAAATGCACATCCCCGCCTACCGCGCTCTCTATCTCGACAGGATGATGGAGGCTTCGCAGGATATCTACGCGACGAGGGACAGCCGTTTCAAATCGCTGATCAAGGAATTCAAGACCATCGAGGATGCCGACTTTGAAGTGCCGAAGCCGCTGAAGAAGATACTTCGCAAATACCAGAGCGTCGGCTACCGCTGGCTCCGCACTCTGGATGCCCACCATTTCGGCGGTATCCTGGCGGATGACATGGGACTCGGCAAGACCCTGCAGGCAATCACCGTACTCATGGCGGTCAGAGACGAAAATCCTGACACGCCGCGGACTTCCCTCATCGTGTCACCGGCTTCGCTGGTGTATAACTGGAAAGAGGAGCTCATTACATTTGCACCCTCCCTGTCCGTGAATCTTGTCGCCGGAACTGCGCGGGAACGGGCGGCCGTCATCGGATGCTGGCAGGACTATGACGTTCTGGTCACATCGTATGATTTACTGAAGCGTGACATCGCGGAGTACGAGGGAAAACAGTTCCGCTTCCTCATCGCGGATGAGGCCCAGTACATAAAGAACAGGACCACGGCAGCGGCCAAATCCCTGAAGCTTGTCAGCGCGGACACGCGCTTCGCGCTGACCGGAACGCCGATCGAGAACCGGCTCGGCGAGCTCTGGAGCATTTTCGACTATCTTATGCCGGGACTTCTGTATTCGTATGAGGAATTCCGGAACGGATTTGAAATTCCGATCGTCAAGTCGGAGAACAGGGAGGTCAATGAACAGCTCCGCAGAATGGTAACCCCGTTCATCCTGAGAAGGAAGAAAAATGATGTGCTAAAGGACCTTCCGGACAAACTGGAGGAGGTCCGTTACGCCCACATGGAGAGCAGGCAGCAGAAGGTTTATGACGGGCAGGTCGTCCGCATGCGCAGAAAGCTGCAGAACACAAGTGAGACCGATTTCCGCAAGGGAAAAATCGAGATACTGGCCGAACTCACGCATATCCGGCAGATCTGCTGCGACCCGTCGCTGATGTTCGAAGACTACGATGGCAAATCCGCCAAGAGGGAGCTCTGCCTTGAGCTCATTGATTCTCTGATCGAAGGCGATCATCGGGCTCTCATTTTCTCCCAGTTCACATCGATGCTGGAGAAGCTGGAGGAGGACCTCGGAAAACGCGGGATCGAGTATTATAAAATCACGGGGCAGACACCCAAAGCCAAACGAATGGAACTCGTCAAGGCCTTCAACGAGGGAACGGTCCCCCTGTTCCTGATCTCGCTGAAAGCCGGCGGCACCGGCCTTAATCTGACCGGCGCGGATGTGGTCATCCACTATGATCCGTGGTGGAACCTGGCCGTGCAGGATCAGGCGACGGACAGGGCCCACCGGATCGGCCAGACAAAAATCGTCAATGTCTACAAGTTGATCGTCAAGGGGACGATTGAAGAAAAGATTATGGAAATGCAGAATGCCAAGCGTAAGCTGGCAGACGACATCCTCTCCGGCGAAGGCGTTGCGTCGGCAGCGATCAGTCGGGAGGAGCTTCTGGAATTACTTGCGTGATTTTCTGTTGTTAACATGGCGCTTCCCGCCGTTTTGGCGGGGAGTGCCTTTTTTCATCTTTCGCGGAGGTATGAGGCACTCCGGACCGAAGCCGATGAGGTCTATCCTGCCCGCGCGGAGCAGGGCTTCCTTCACAAGCTCGTAATTGTCCGGGTCATAGTACTGTGTCAGCGCTCTCTGGAGCGCTTTTTCATGCGGATTTTTCTCCACAAAGACAGGCTCCATCGTCAGGGGATTCAGTCCCGTGTGGTACATACATGTCGAGACCGTGCCCGGGGTCGGGTAAAAATCCTGTACCTGATCCGGCCGCACGTGGTGTTTATGCAGATACTCCGCCAGAGTAATGGCGTCCTTCAGCGTGCAGCCGGGGTGGGACGACATGAGGTAGGGCACGAGATACTGTTCACGGCCGGTACGTTCATTTATCTTTTCATATGTGCGGACAAATTCCTCATAGACCGCATTCTCCGGCTTGCCCATGAGCGCGAGCACGTTCGGCGACACGTGCTCCGGAGCCACGCGGAGCTGCCCGGAGATGTGATGCTCGCAGATCTCACGCATGAAAGTCTTATCCGGGTCAAGCATCACATAGTCGAAGCGAATGCCGGAGCGCACAAACACTTTCTTTACCTTTGGCAGTTTTCGGACCGTCCGAAGAATATCGAGGTACTCTCTGTGATCTGCGATCAGGTTCGGGCAGGGTTTCGGGGTAAGGCACTGTCTGTGTTTGCAGGCGCCGACTTTCAGCTGCTTTCGGCAGGCCGGCGCTCTGAAATTGGCAGTCGGGCCGCCGATGTCGTGGATATACCCCTTGAACTCGGGATCCTCGGTCATCAGTCTGGCCTCCTCCACGATCGAGGATTTGCTCCTCGCCTGCATGATCCGCCCCTGATGGAAGGTGAGGGCGCAGAAGTTGCAGCCGCCGTAGCAGCCGCGATTTGCAGAAATACTGAACTTAATTTCCCTGATCGCCGGGATGCCGCCCGCATTTTCATACATGGGATGATACGTCCGCATGTAAGGCAGCGCGTAGACGTCGTCCATCTCGAGCATAGTAAGGGGCTTCGCCGGCGTATTCTGCACAACGTACATAGCCCCGTCGTAGACCTCATAGAGGGTTTTCGCCTGGAACGGATCCGTATTCTCATACTGGATCCTGAAACTCTCGGCGTAAGCGCGCCTGTCGCTCTTTACCGCTTCATAATCCGGCAGCCGGATCGCGTCATAGATCCGCTCCGGGTCCCGGGTCTTAAAAACAGTTCCGGGAATGTAGGTGATATCGCCGACGGCAAGGCCCGACGCGAGCGCGTCCGCGATCTCAACGATACTGTGCTCGCCCATGCCGTAGGAAATAATGTCTGCTCCGGAATCAAGAAGAATCGATCTGCGGATCGTATCCGACCAGTAATCGTAGTGGGCGAGGCGGCGCAGCGAGGCCTCGAGACCGCCGAGAATGATCGGCGTCTTCTTGTATACTTTACGGATGAGATTGCCGTACACAATGACCGCCCGGTCAGGCCGCTTTCCCATAACTCCGCCCGGCGTGAAGGCGTCCGTCTTCCGGCGCTTCTTCGCGACTGTGTAGTGGTTCACCATGGAATCCATGTTGCCGGACGAGACAAGGAACGCGAACCTTGGCTCACCGAATTCCATGATGCTCTCCGGATTTCTGAAATCGGGCTGCGCAATAAAGCCCACAGAATATCCGTGGGCTTCCAGAATACGTGTGATGATGGCAGGACCGAACGACGGGTGATCGACATAGGCGTCGCCCGAGACGTAGACAAAATCCATTTGCGTAAGTCCCCGCTCCTCCATCTCAGAACGGGTGACGGGTAAAAATCCGTGTGCCATACTTGCGTCACCTCGAAGAATACAATCATAAAAACGAGCTGTCGATCCGTTCAATTCCCTCACCTGACCGCTCCGCACTCCCCGCTGTCTCCGCAGCGGCGTACGACGTCAGGTTCATTTGCTTTACCGGCCCTTCGCGAGACAATATAGCGCGGGCGGCCCTTGATCTCCTCGTAGATGCGGGCCAGATAGAACCCGATCATGCCGAGGCTCATCATAATGATGCTGCCGATAAAGCCCAGCATCAGTATGACCGTCGTGAAACCGCCGAGGGCCACGCCGGCGATCTTCTGCGCGATCGCAATTACGCCGAGGATCAGCGACACAAGAAAGACCAGGACCCCGAGCACCGTCACGATCTGCATCGGAGCCGTCGTGAAGGAAGTGATGTTGGTGACGGCGTATTTCATGAGCCCAAAGGTGGTCCATTTACTCTCACCGGCCCGCCGTTCCCGCACATCGTAATTCACCTGCGTCGTCCGAAAGCCGACCCAGGATGACAGCGCGCGGAAGAACGCGTACTTCTCCTTCAGCGCGACGATCGCGTCGATCGCTTTCCTGTCGAGCAGCTTGAAATCGGACGCGTTCTCCATGTCGAATCCGCAGGCCGCTCCGATGAGTCCGTAGAATGCTCTTGCTGCACATGTACGCAGCCATTTCTCCTTCCCCCTGCTGCTCTTTACGCCTTCGATGACTTCATAACCCTGCTCCCAGAGCCGGTACATCTCCACGATCTTTTCCGGCGGGTGCTGCAGGTCACAGTCGAGAACGACCGCGCAGTCTCCTCCGGCCTCCGCAAGTCCTGCCGCGACAGCGGCCTCCTTGCCGAAATTCCTCGAGAAGCTGATGCCGCGGATATGCGTCTCATCACGTGCAGCCTCTTCAATTTTCTGCCATGTGGCGTCTGTCGATCCGTCGTCGACATAGAGGATCTCGTAAGGGATATCTGCGCCTTCCAATATATCGCCGATGGTCCGGGCCGCGATCCCGATCATTTCCTCTTCATTATATGCCGGTAAAACTACAGTCAGCATATGTTCTCTCTATACTTTCTTATTAATATTCCACAAAAGATGCCTATTTTAGGCACTTTCTGGAACGCCTATAGTTCATTGACAAACAGATCTATGAGCGAAAAGTACATCTTCTCTGTTGCGAAGTGCTTCTTTTCCGGCTGA
>JAZRKZ010000168.1:0-3312 GCA_045646565.1 Lachnospiraceae bacterium | reverse complement strand
CCAAGGACTGTGTCAGCGGACGCTGCCCCGGATCCCCGCCAAATCTCGCAGGAGAGACCTGAATTTAGTGGAATATTTTCTTGTCTTCGTAGACCGGCTCACATGTCATCTGTACACCGATCCTCTTCATAAGCCGGATGTCGACCTGTGAGAGCATGACAGAAGAGTGGGCCTGACAGCCGCGGAGCTTCGGAAGCGCTTCGAGCGCAGCCGCCGCGTTGGGATCTGTTGCCGCGGATGTCGAGAGAGCGATCAGGACTTCGTCCGTATGCAGTCTCGGGTTCTTGCCGCCGAGATAGGTCGTCTTCAGTTTCTGGATCGGCGCGATCGCCTCCGGCGTGATGATCTTGACGGAGTGAGGGATTCCGGCGAGGGCTTTGAGGGCGTTCAGAAGAGCCGCGGATGTCGGTCCCAGAAGATCGGAGGTCTTACCGGTGACGATCGATCCGTCCGGAAGTTCGATGGCGGTGGCGGCGGAGCCGGTGTCATTTGCACGCTCATGCGCAAAGCCGACGACCCTGCGGTCCTCCTTCTTGACATGCGCCTGGTTCATGATGACTTCGATCTTATCCGCTTCCTCCTCGCGGCGCGTGCCCTCGGCGAGCCCGGCAAGAGCCTCATAGTAGCGGCGGATGATTTCCTGCCTTGACGCCTCGCGGCAGACCTCATCGTCGATAATGCAGTTGCCTGCCATGTTGACGCCCATGTCTGTCGGTGACTTGTAGGAGCATTCGCCGTAAATTGACTCGAAGATGGCCTGAAGGACCGGGAAGGCCTGAACGTCCCTGTTGTAGTTGACCGTCGTTTCGCCGTAGGCTTCCAGATGGAACGGATCGATCATGTTGACGTCGTTGAGATCGGCGGTCGCCGCCTCGTAGGCCAGGTTGACCGGATGCTTGAGCGGAAGGTTCCAGATCGGGAAGGTCTCGAACTTCGCGTAGCCGGCGTTGATCCCGCGCTTGTGGTCGTGATACAGCTGGGAAAGGCATGTTGCCAGCTTGCCCGAGCCCGGGCCGGGCGCCGTCACGATGACCAGCGGCCTCGTCGTTTCGATATAGTCATTCTTTCCATATCCCTGGTCGCTGACGATCAGGCTGATATTGTTCGGATATCCCTTGATCATATAGTGCAGGTAAACGCGGACGCCGTATTTTTCAAGGTGATTCTTGAACAGCATGGCGGATTCCTGATCCTTATAGTGGGTGATCACGACGGACCCGACATAGAGGCCGCAGTTCTGGAATTCATTCATAAGGCGGAGGACGTCGGTGTCGTATGTGATGCCCAGGTCTCCGCGAACTTTATTGTTCTCGATATCTGCCGCCGAGATGACGATGACGATCTCTGTCTGTTCCTTCAGCTGGAGCAGCATGCGGAGCTTGGAATCCGGGCAGAAGCCCGGAAGGACGCGGGAAGCGTGGTAGTCGTCAAAAAGTTTGCCGCCGAACTCGAGATAGAGCTTGCCGCCGAACTCGCTGATGCGCTTTCTGATCATGTCTGACTGCATTTCAAGATACTTTTCGTTGCTGAAACCGACTTTCATTGCTTGCGCCTCCTATGCGTATATCTGCGATTTTCGTTGTTGATGCAGGAATAAAAGACTAAAACTTCCTACTTTATATTTTAATGCAGACCGAAATCGAAATTAGTACCGCTGCCAGCAGGGCCGGGCGGGAGCGTCCCTGCGGAGCAAGATTTCGATGAGGTCGCTCCATGAACTATGGTGTGGGAAGTTTTTGTAAAAAACATAAAATATAGTAGCAGATAATGAGGATAATTGCCACACAAAATTTTTATTTAGCCAACACGCCGGTCAACATTCCATTCAGCGTTCCGGTCGACACTTCAGCCGGCCTATACATGAGCTTGCAACTCATTTTTCAAAGACAACTACAGACCTCAAAAAAGTGAGAAGCAGCTGCCTTTGCCTCCTCAGGTCAGGCGGCATCCGGATGCCGGGTATCCTGATTCTCATGGGGCAAAACCGTTTACAGAATTTTCACAACTCACCAAAGGGGGAGAGCTTGCAATATTGCAGATAAATTCATATAATATACCAAGGTTTTTTAGCATCCAAGGTGCATAGGACCGAAAGGAGAAATATGAACGATAACGGCAATAAGAACAATAACGGTGGAAACCGGAACAGGCAGTCAGTGATCATCTTCCTGGTCTGCCTGATGGTCGGCCTCATCGGTATGAGTCTTTTTTCAGGTGCGCTTGATTCCAGCACATCGAGAGAGATAACGTACGACAAGTTCATTGATATGCTCGAGAACGACGAGATCGCAAGCGTCGAGATTTCTTCATCGACAATTGAGATCACGCCGAAATCGAACGGCGGTGAAGTGGGGGCGATCAAGTATTATACGAAAGTCATCGAGGACGGGAACGCGCTGACACAGAGACTTGAAAAGTACGGCGTTGAGTACAAGGCGGTCGAGGCGTCCATGATGTCCGAGATCATTTACTCGATCCTGTCCTTCCTGATCCCATTCGTCCTCTTCATGATCATCATCAGCGTGTTCATGAACCGGATGGGACGAGGCGGCGGCATGATGGGCGTCGGCAAGAGCCGGGCGAAGACCTACATCCAGCAGGATACCGGCGTCACGTTCCGCGACGTCGCCGGCGAGGATGAGGCCAAGGAGAGTCTTCAGGAGTGCGTTGACTTCCTGCACAACCCGGCAAAGTACTCAGAGATCGGAGCTAAGCTCCCGAAGGGCGCGCTGCTTGTCGGTCCTCCCGGAACAGGCAAGACCCTGCTGGCCAAGGCGGTCGCGGGCGAGGCCCATGTTCCGTTCTTCTCCCTGTCGGGTTCCGAGTTCGTGGAGATGTTCGTCGGCGTGGGCGCGAGCCGGGTCCGTGACCTCTTCGAGGAGGCCAAGAAGAATGCGCCGTGCATTATTTTCATCGATGAGATCGACGCGATCGGCAAGGCCCGTGACGGCGGACGCTACGGCGGCAACGACGAGCGCGAGCAGACGCTGAACCAGCTGCTTGCCGAGATGGATGGTTTCGAGGCGTCCAAAGGTCTTCTGATCATCGCCGCGACGAACCGGCCGGAAGTCCTTGACCCGGCGCTTCTCCGCCCGGGCCGCTTTGACCGGCGGGTCATCGTCGACAGGCCGGACCTTAAGGGACGCGTCGCGATCCTCAAAGTCCATTCGAAGGACGTCCTGATGGACGATACTGTAGATCTTGATGCGATCGCTCTTGCGACCGGCGGTGCGGTCGGTTCCGATCTCGCCAACATGATTAACGAAGCCGCGATTCTGGCTGTCAAGAACGGCCGTCATCAGGTCAGCCAGA
>JAZRKZ010000167.1:0-6803 GCA_045646565.1 Lachnospiraceae bacterium | reverse complement strand
GACACGCAATCGGCATGCTGACTGATAAAGGCGCAGAGCTCCTGATCCATGTCGGCATGGATACAGTATCCCTGGACGGCAAAGGCATCAGACCTTTGAAAAAGACCGGAGATTATGTCAAAAAGGGCGAGAAACTTCTGGAGTTTGATCTTAATGTGATAAAAGAAGCCGGTCTTTCTGCTGATACACCGATATTGGTTACAAATATGGATGAATACGCGGATGTCATCATGCTGAAAGAGGGGGATATCACGCACGGCGACGACCTTGTACCGACAATGTAATCTTACACAAAGCCAAGTGGAAACAGGGACCGGCCGCACAAAGGGTGTGCTGTCTTGTGCGGCGGCCCCGGTTGATACAGCACACCGGAAAGATGGGTGAAAATATGAGAGTATTTCGAAAAGACTTTTTATGGGGCGGAGCTACCGCTGCCAATCAGTATGAAGGTGCCTGGGATGTTGACGGCAAGGGTGCATCCGTATCGGATCACTGCACGAACGGCAGTCATACCTGCCCGAAGAGGGTAACACCTGTATTTGAGGAGGGAACACTGTACCCGAGCAGAGAAGCAACGGATTTTTATCACCATTATAAGGAAGATATTGCGCTGGCTGCGGAGATGGGCTTTAAGGTCTTCCGCATGTCGATCAACTGGTCCAGAATTTTCCCGACGGGCATGGAGACAGAACCGAATGAAGCAGGTCTTGCTTTCTATGACAATGTGTTCGAGGAACTGTGCAAGTACGGCATTGAGCCTCTTGTCACGATCTCGCACTATGAGCTCCCTTACGGCCTGGTCGAGACCTATAACGGCTGGTACGGAAGAGAAGTGATCGATCATTTCATGCGCTATGTGGAGACAATTTTTGACAGATATAAGGATAAGGTCACATATTGGCTGACGTTCAATGAAATAAATTCGGGTACTATGCCGATGGGAGCAGTGCTCTCCCTCGGCACGATCCGCGGCTTCAGCGGTCCCATCAATACGGTGCCGGATGAACCGCAGGTGAGGTTCCAGGCCCTTCATCACCAGTTTGTCGCAAGCGCAAAGGCAATTGTGCTTGCACATGAGAAATATCCACAGTTCAGAATGGGCAACATGAATCTCTTTGCCACCAAATATCCTTATACATGCAATCCGGCAGATGTGCTGGAATGCCAGAAGCAGATGCGGATTATGAACTGGTTCTGCTCGGATGTTCAGGCAAGGGGATATTATCCTTCCTATATGGAACGGTATTTTGAGGAAAAGGGTATTGAGATTGTCAAAGATCCCGATGACGATATGATTCTGAGGCGTGGGACGATTGATTTCTATACGTTCAGCTATTATATGTCTGTGTGCGAGTCGGCAGATCCGGCTGTAACTGAGAAGGCCGGAGGAAACCTCGTGGGAGGTGTCGCCAACCCCTATCTGAAGGCAAGCGACTGGGGATGGCAGATTGACCCGGAAGGCCTGCGCTATACACTGAACGAAATCTGGGACCGCTATCAGCTGCCGGTCATGGTCGTTGAGAACGGCCTGGGAGCCAAAGACGAGCTGACAGAGGATGGCAAGGTACATGACATTTACAGAATCGATTATCTTGAGAAACACATCGCGCAGATGGCAGAAGCTGTTCGTGACGGTGTAGACCTTATGGGGTATACACCGTGGGGCTGGATCGATGTAGTTTCTGCTTCTACGGGAGAGATGGCTAAGCGATACGGATTCGTATATGTAAAGAAATACGACGATGGCACCGGCGACCTCAGCCGTATCAGGAAAGACTCTTTCTACTGGTATCAAAAGGTGATCAAAGAAAACGGAAAATCGTTTTAATCTATGACGCAGAATTCCCGTAACGTGAATCTGTGATGAATGTGTAAAATGAAACTGATAGCAAGGAGGCAGAAATATGGCATTAAGTATTGAGAAATTACTCGGATTTGAAGGAAAAACGGTAGCCATCACGGGCGCGGCTTCCGGTATGGCACACTGCGCGACAGAGCTTCTTCTGGCTCTTGGCGCCAAAGTGTACGCGATTGATATGAATGATGTGGATCTCCCGGTCGAGAAGACAATCAAGGGTAACCTGGCTGACAAAAACGCAATTGACACAGTCGTCGCTGAGCTTCCTGAAAAGATTGATATCGTGTATATGTGCCACGGCGTAGGTCTTCGGCCGGACAGAGAGAAGTTCATCCAGATGGTCAATTTCGTTGGACAGAGATATATGGCGGAAGCGCTTCTACCGAAGATCGTGGACGGCGGCGCTATCACGTTTATCTCTTCTTCCGGTGGTTACGGATGGGAACGGAACATGCAGAATGTAGGCGCTCTTCTTGACACTGCAACGTTTGAAGAGGCGGAGTCCTGGGTAGAAGAGCATGTTGATATGTTCGCACAGGGCGGTCCGGATCCCTATCAGTTTTCAAAACAGTGCCTTTCTGCTTATGTCAAGTCAAAGACCCGCAGTGAGGAATTTATCGGCAGAAAGATACGCGTCAATGCAATCGCGCCGAGTTTCACGAGTACTCCGCTGATCAAGGATTTCAATGCCGCGGTAAGTAAGGACGGATCAAATGAGAGCGGCGAGAATGAGATGTATAATCTCTTCCTTAGGAGCTGGAACGGTCGTCCTGGCAAGCCGGAAGAGATGGCATATCCGCTGGTCATCACTGCAAGCGATATCTGCAGCTACCTGAGCGGCCAGGTCATTTATATCGACTTCGGCATGACCGGAGAGATGGACTGGAAGGCAGCATCAGGCAAATAAGGTATCGATATAATTTTTTTCCTACCATAAAAGAGGGATGCCGCTCATACCGGCATCCCTCTGTATTCATTCGGCGTCATGCCATATTTCCTTCGGAATTGTTTATAGAAGTAAGTCTCGTTCTGGAAGCCTGCTTCAGATTCAATCTCACTGATTGGCAATGATGTGTTTTTGAGAGCGGAGCAGACGGCTTCCATACGGCGGTCGAGCAGATAATCCTTAAACGTTTTTCCGGTTGACCTGCGAATCTGCCGGCTGATGTGGTCGGAGTTGTAACTGTATTTTTCAGAGAGAGACTGCAGTGTTACCGTACTGTAATTTCGATCTATTTCATCAAGAATTTCCGCGATGACATAGAGATGACGGCTGTCTCTGTCCTGCCTGAATTCATAATCTGAGTGTGACATTTCAACGAGCAGAATCTGGAGATAGGCTTCCAGCAGGATGGTTCCGAGATCTGTGGGAGCAGTATACTCCATGAGCATATCCTCAATTACCCGTGGGATACGGTCGTTGTCTTTGCCGTGGAATAGAATATAATTGCGAGGATTGGTGCTGCTCATGATGTAGCTGGAGATGAAGCGGCTGATAACGTTTCCTGCTGCCTTGTTGTTAAGTACATGCTGCATCAGATAATCTTTTTCGAACATGAGCGTGAAAACAACATCGTCCTCATGCATAAGGCACTGGGACAGGACAAAACCGGAATTGATGAGCAGAACATCGTTCTGCCTCATAACGAATCGACTGTCACGGGTCGTAATCAGAGCTTCACCGGAATAGACATAGCGGATGCATAGGAAATCTGCATAAGAGAGCGGCTCCTGCTGGAAGCGGGTCGCTTTTTTGATGCGGAAAATTGACTGATAGGGACTATTGTCGATACTGTCTGTCCATGTTTTGGGGGGCTGCTGTCCTGATAGGCGAAGAAAATGCTGGGCATGTGGTAGACGCCGTCAGCTTCCAGATAGCCTTCTTCTTCAAGAAAATGATAAAAGGCGCCGGGTTTTGCAGAAGGATTGTTCCTGCTGTAGGTCTCGCGTTCTGTTAATTCAAAAAAATGGCTGATCAGTTCTTTGCGTGTCATATTTGCTCCTCTTATATAAAAGTCGGAAATTGACAGTATATCGAAAGGGTATTGCCGTTGTCGCATAGTGTCATCAATATTAAAATCATAGCATAGAAATGAAAGAAAAACATTTAAAAAATCCGGATTAAGTAAGTTAATTAAAAAAGCAATTTTTGACAGTGCTAAGAGAAGAGGAGGAAATCATGGCAGATAACAGACAGATCGCAGAGGACGTGCTTAATGCCGTCGGCGGAAGCGGAAATGTATCACACGCAACACATTGTATGACAAGACTGAGACTTACATTGAAAGACGAGACAGTGGCAGATGATAACGTAATCAAAAATATAGAAGTCGTTCTCGGTGTCGTACATAAGGGAGGACAAACACAGATCGTCATTGGACAGAATGTACCCAAAGTGTATCAGGCTTTCTGCGAGATGGGCGGCATCTCATCGGGCAGCGCTCCGGCCGCCGCAGCAGATAAGCCG
Organism: Lachnospiraceae bacterium; assembly: GCA_045646565.1. Taxonomy (GTDB): domain Bacteria; phylum Bacillota; class Clostridia; order Lachnospirales; family Lachnospiraceae; genus Chordicoccus. The sequence goes on along the minus strand of JAZRKZ010000167.1, from coordinate 2,478 downwards.
AAGGAAAAACTCACAGCGAAGGGTGTTCTCAACAACATCTTGAATTATCTCTCAGGTTCTCTCACACCGCTGATTCCGGTCATCATTGCAGCCGCTATGTTCAAGACGATCATGGCAATCATCGGACCCGATATGATGGGGATCTGCAGCGTGGAAAGTGATCTCTACAGGCTTCTGGATTTTGTTTATGACGCAGGTTTTTACTTCCTGCCGATTTATCTGGGGTATACGGCTGCAAAAAAGCTTGGCACATCTGAAGTCCTCGGTATGTTCCTTGGAGGTATTCTTCTGGCACCGGACTTTATCGATATCGTGAATGCGGGGGCAGCGTTCCGGGTGTTCGGTATACCGACGTCTCTTAACAACTATTCACAGAGTGTACTTCCGATGATCCTTTCGGTCTATGCTCTGAAGCATGTTCACAGCTTCTTTAAAAAATATATTCCGGATACACTCTCGACAATCTTTGTCCCGCTCCTGACGATGCTGGTCATGATTCCCGTTTCCCTCTGCGTACTCGCTCCGCTCGGTTCAATTGTCGGTACCTACATCTCAACAGGGCTTCTGGCATTCGGCGGTGTGGGCGGTTTCATAGCGGTGGCAGTCATTGCGGCTCTCTGGGAGTTCCTGGTCATGTCCGGTATGCATATGGTACTTATTGTCACGATGATGACAATCATCATGACGGAAGGATGCGAAGCTATGGTCTCCCCGGCAGCGACCTGCGCAACGATGGCGGCAATCGGCATGGCCCTTGGCGCATTTGTCAAACTCAAAGATAAGAAAGAAAAATCCTTGAGTATGGGATACTTCATCTCCGGTATCCTCGGCGGCGTTACAGAACCGGCTCTGTATGGCCTCGGCTTTAAGTATAAGAAACCTTTCATCGGAATGATGATCGGCGGCGCGCTCGGCGGACTTTACGCAGGCATTACTCATGTCGCGTCTTATGCAGTGGGTGCTACGAACTTCCTGATCGTGCTCGGATTCGCAGCCGGTGGGACAGCCAATTTCGTGAACGGAACAATTTCATGCGTCATCTCACTTCTGACGGCGGCAATCGCGACCTATTTCATTGGGTTTGATGAGAAATCAGCGTGATAGAAGGAGAATACTTATGAAACAGTTATTAATAAGAGCTGACGACCTGGGATTCTCGGAGGCGACAAATTACGGAATTTACAAGACCGTAAAAGACGGAATTATCCGGTCAGTGGGGCTCATGCCTAATATGCCCTATGCGCAGATGGGCTATGACCTGATTCGTGACATGGACGTCTGCATTGGACAACATACCAATATCTGTGTGGGCAGGCCTCTGACCGATCCGAAAAAAATCCCGAGCCTTGTGGGAGAAAACGGTGAGTTTAAATCGAGCAAAGAGTATCGTACTGCCAAAGAAGATTTTGTAAATCTCGATGAAGTCATTCTGGAAATTGAAGCCCAGTATGAGCGCTTCCTTAAAATAACCGGCCAGAAACCGCATTATTTTGAAGGGCATGCTGTAGCCAGCAGGAATTTCTTTCTGGGTCTTCGGATTGTGGCAGAGCGTCATGGGTTATATTACCTCCCTTTTGATCCGACGGCAGATACAATCCCCTTTGGAAAAGCGGCGCTCCATATGTGCATGGACAGTATGAAACCAGAATATGATCCATACGATTCGCTGGTGAAGTGCATGGAAGGGGCCGGAGAGAATGTGGTAGAAATGTTTGTCTGCCATCCCGGTTACCTGGACGCCTATATCCTGGAAAAATCCAGTTTGACGATACCGAGAGTGTTGGAAGTGGAAATGTGCTGCAGCGAAAGAACGAAGAAATATCTGAAGGAAAATGAGATCAGGCTTGTTACATATGATGATCTGGTTGGCTGATGTGTGAAAAGCGATACAGATCCTTCGTGATAAAGTGATGAATGGTAATGATTTGAGCGGCCACCTGAGCGAGTAACTTTAGTTAATCATTCCAGCTCCCCACTCCTTTCTTCAAAAATGGCTTAGTTATGCGCTTTCCAGGTCCCGAAAAATTGTATACAAAAAGCAATGTTCGATTCGGGACGCAGAGGGCCCTGCACGTCCAGTGGACGTGCGTTTAGGGCCGACCGAAGCGGAGCGGAGACCGAACGTCCAGTGGACGTTCGACCGGTTCAAATCCTGTCGCATCGATTTTTTTATGCCCTGAAATTCGCTGAGTTTATGCGGATTTCAGGGATTTATTTATGTAAACTTTGCATAATATATTCGCTCTTCTTTGAGCGAACTTGAGCGAGTAGTTTATTCATTTTGATTGTCACCATTGGGAAGCTGGGGTGTAAGAGAAGTATAGTATATATATCAGACTTATGAGAAATCGTCATACAATAGGTTAGAAAACTTCGAAGTCCGGGCTCAAAGAAATGGAGCCTGATATGATCTTCAGGCCCCGGATTTCGTACTTTTCTTTTGAACCCTGTCACGCTTGCATCCTGACAAGTCGGAGG
>JAZRKZ010000166.1:0-5126 GCA_045646565.1 Lachnospiraceae bacterium | reverse complement strand
CCGAAATCATTGGCAGATGTCAGTCCCTGATGTGCAGCCGCAAAAAAGATGGCACAATAACAATTGAAACTCCAAATAAACAGGTAAAAGAGTACTACAAACTTTTTAAGCTCACTATTCCTGCACATGTGATAGAGGACGTGTGCAGAAAAGCTAGTGGGCTAAAAATGTAGTTCTACTTTTGCTGTCATCTAAGGATAAGCTGCAACGCGGATAGCGGGATGCGCCGGTAAGAGCATCTATGTCATGCAACCGGATCTCTTTGGATATGGTGGATGGATCTTTAGCGAGAGTTTCAGCTATGCCTCGGAATGAACTAAACTGCATCAACTCCTGTTCGATGTAAACTCTGTCAGAGTAGGTAAGGTGCTTGCCATTACCTTTTATCTTTCGACTCATAGGAGCCTCCTTTCTGACAGACAGATAGCCTTATACAGGTTACTTAACAGGAAAGGAGTGTGCAAGAGTTAATTCTAGTTTTACCCAAAAGGGGTTGAATTTAAAAATTCACATTACGCTGTGAACAGTAACGGAATAGTTACGCGGAATCTCCCATTGTCCGTCCCTGCGGACACCCATGTGTTTATTGTCTTGATAGTGAAATATTTTCAGTGCAGTATTCTGTCTTGCGTACTGCTTATCAGGAGGTAATTATATGGGATGTGAAGCAATTTTGAGAGATGTTTGCACAGGACTCACCGGAGACAGGATGAAAGACGCTGTCTATCTGTTCATGCAGGCCACGCGTTGTAAGGAAACGGGATGTGGTGAATCTGTCATCAATGAGATCGGAAGGATGATTTTCTCGCTGATTCCCTGTGTTGATGAAGGCGATCTTGCTTGATATTTTCACGCTTGTGGAATAACAGAGAATAAAGGTCTTATAGACAGTAGCAAAAAGAGCCGGTCAAGCGGACGCGGCAGCCTTTTTGAGTAGTTGTTATATGGGATTGTTCATCGAATAGTCATATTTTTGTCATATTTTTGTTCAAAATTTTAAATTGTGCTGGCTTACGAAAAATGATATATTTACATAGTATGCGATTAAAACGGCCATCTGTGCCTGTTTGGATATTATGTGGAGTATATATGAGCAACGAAAATATTGACCAGAAGGAAGATGTTTTGGAGATGCCATTGACGATGGAAAATTCTGAAGGGGATGGATCCGCACCTGTAACGGATGCTGCAGACAATCACAGCACTGTATCTGTAACAGAAATGACCGATGACGTGGTCACAGACGCAGAAGCAGCATCTGCTACGTCTGAGGTGCCTGAAACCGAGGCGGAGACCGCGCCCGAGGCAGCTGAGGAAGGAACAGCTGAAGCGTCCGAAAGTGAGGCGGAGACGACCGATGCAGCTGAGGGAGAGGCTTCGAACGAGGCTGTCAATGATACGGAAGCGGCTGCGGACGAAGCAGTCGGGGCAGTAGCAGACACAGCAGCTGCGGAGGCGGCAGCCACATCTGAGGGAGCGGCAGAAACTGAAAGCATGCCTGCGGCAGCGGTGGAAGCCGGAACAGAAGATACGCTGGCAGCCGAAGAAGCGAAAAAGCAGAAACGGAAAAAGATCTTAAAGATCTGCGGAGGCGTTGCCGCCGTGATCGCCGTGATCTACTGCATTATTGCTTTTTCATACAAGTCGAAGTTCATCACCGGCACGATCATTAACGGTATCGACGCATCGGGGATGACGAAAGATCAGTACGAAGAAGCCCTGACCGAGAAAGTTGAATCGTATGTGCTCACAATGAAGTTCAGGAACAAGGTCAGTGAAAAGATCAAGGGCACAGATGTCGGCTATACATATGTTTCTGATAACGCGGCCGAGAAGCTGCTTTCCGAACAGAATATATTTGCATGGGCCCGCGGATATTTCGGTCTCTCCAAGGAGCTGACTGTGGACGAAGGCTGCAAGTTCGACGAAAAAAAGATGTCGGAACTTGCCACAGCTCTTCCGGAACTTCAGTTTGAGAACATGGAAGTTCCGACGAACGCTCACCTGGGCGTTAACGAGAATACGCCGGAGGGTGAGGAGCTTCAATTCGAGATCATACCGGAGACATACGGCACGCAGCTCATTCCGAGCACATTCTCCGAAGCGGTCATCGAGGCGGCAAAGGCAGGCGTTCAGGAATACGATGTGGATGAAGCCGGTCTCTATGTAGAGCCGTCAATCTATTCCGATGATCCGTATCTGAAAGATTCGATTGGAGGATTCAATGAGTTCCTGTCAACATCCGTCACATACAATCTTCCGAACGGACAGCAGGAAGTGCTTGACGCGTCCGTACTCAAGAACTGGATCGCGATGAGAGAAGACGGCGTTCAGTATCTGAACGAGGATATCGTCAGGGAACATGTGGATGCGTATGTTGCGCTTCTCGCTAAGAATGTCGACGATGTTCATCACGACCGAATTCTGCATTCTACATTACAGGGCGATGTCTCCTTCGACAGCGAAACATGGGGACACAAGATCGATCAGGAAACTGAACGCGCCGCGCTCTTGGCAGATATCCAGAACCACAGCGTGGTCGAACGTGAGCCTGCGTACTCTCTGAACTGGACCTATGCGGAGAATTTCGGCGGCACATATGTTGAAGTCGATATTGAGAACCAGTCGTGCTTCTATTATGAGAACGGCGAGCTCTGCTGGTCTTCAGAGTGTGTCACCGGAACAGGTTCCAATCCTTCAAGAAGAACTGTCCGCGGTATCTTTTCGATTCTGAACAAGCAGCAGGGAAGAACGCTCCGCGGCCCGCAGCTTCCGGATGGATCCTACACTTATGAATCTTATGTAAATTACTGGATGCAGTTCTATGAGGGCTACGGCCTCCATGATGCGACATGGCGTTCCAACTATGAATTCGGCGGAGATACCTATTGGTACTCAGGATCTCACGGATGTGTCAACCTTCCGTATTATGCAGCCGAATCGCTGTACTTTATGGTCAGCACAGGAACCTATGTACTGGTCTTCTGATCAGAGACTCAATAATAAAAAACGAGAGGAGGGGATTTTCCCCTCCTCTTTGCAATACGACATATATTATTCTTTTAAGCTCCGTAACCGGCACGACGGTCAAATTTTTTAAGCCCCGGAGGGCCCTGAAGCACGTAGGGCTTTCGGGGAGGGGCGTATCTTTGGACCAGGCTCTGACCCTCCGAGCACCATTTTGTTTCCTCGTACACTCTGATGAGATCTCTGGGTTTTACGATCGACTCTTTGGCGTCCGGAACATCTCCGAACCCGTATTTTGCAAATATAAAATCCACGCCGGCTTCATTTGATGAATTAAAATCACCCATCGTGTCTCCGACATAGACAGCCGATTTGAGATGATAGTCGTCGACGATCTTTTTGATGTTCCCAGCCTTGTTCAGACCGGTATCGTCCGGACAGAGGTGTTCGGTTATATATTCTTCAAGACCGCTTGTCTCAAGGAATGTTTCGATATAGCCCGCCTGGCAGTTGCTTACGATGAAGAGCGGCATCTTCTTATAGAAATACTTGAAGACCTGCTCAACGCCGTCGTACGGCGCGGCCGGATGTGACAGCAGATATGCGATTTCATAGTCGGCGCATTCGTTCAGGATGCCGATGGCTTTTTCTTTCGGCAGGTCAGAAAAGATGGAGACCGCGATATCGTCCATGAGTTTGCCGAACTCGCTGTGAAGTCGTTCCGGGGTGATATGCTCGTAGGGTGCTTTGCATTTCTGGGCGATCATCTGCCATGCAATTGCGACCTCGGGTGTCGAATCCCAGAGGGTGCCGTCGACATCAAATATTATTGCGTCCATGTTACTCCTTTTCAATAAACAGGTGTTAGGCGCCTGCGAAACCCGCTGCGATTCCTGAAAGCACGGAGTTCCGCAATCAGCGAAACAGATGTATCATATGATAAAAATTGTTTGACTCTTTGGAGTATATCAATGCGTTCCGATTTTGTAAAGCCTCTGCTTCTATGGTATAATGAGAACGCCCGGGATCTGCCGTGGCGTCATACGAAAGACCCCTATTTTATCTGGGTCTCTGAAATCATGCTTCAGCAGACGAGGGTAGAAGCCGTTCTTGGTTATTATGAGCGGTTCATCACTGAGCTGCCGACCGTCGAGGATCTTGCTGTCTGCCCGGAGGACACGCTGCTGAAACTCTGGGAAGGACTCGGCTACTACAGCCGTGTCCGCAATATGCAGAAAGCGGCGAAAATCATATGTGAGACCTACGGCGGAAAGATGCCGCAGAGCGCGGCCGGGCTCATGACGCTCCCCGGCATCGGCGATTATACTGCCGGCGCCATTTCTTCGATCGCATATGGTCTGGCGGAGCCGGCAGTGGACGGAAATGTCCTGCGCGTCGTCGCCCGGCTCGAAGCGCTGCCGGAGAATATCCTCAGTACACAGTTCAAAAAAAGTGTCCATGAGGATCTTCGTACCCTTCATACCGCCGACGACGGCACGTTCGGGCTCATCAATCAGGCTTTTATGGATCTCGGCGCGGGGGTGTGTCTTGCATATACAGCCCCCAAATGCAGCGAATGCCCCATCAGTTCCTGCTGCATGGCACACGCGGAAGGACTCGAAAACGAGCTGCCGCACAGGGAGAAAAAGCAGAAGCGGAAAGTGGTGGATCTGACTGTATTGATCCTCGTTACAGAGGAGAACTTCGCGATCCGAAAGAGGTCCGACACAGGTCTTCTGTCGGGACTCTATGAATTTCCGAATGTGCCCGGAAGCCTCAGCGAGAGCGAAGCTTTGTGCGCGGTCAGTCAATGGGGGTTTTCTCCGCTCCGCATCATGAAGCTCACGGATGCAAAGCATGTCTTCTCGCATGTGGAGTGGCGTATGACGGGATATAAGATCCTCATTGCGCCGCCTGGATTTGATGACGTAAATACGGTCGGTCCCGAGCGGGAGAGAGAGGGATGTGTGCCGGATTTTATATTTGCAGACGCCGGATTGATAGAGAAGGAATATCCTGTGCCGTCGGCATTTGAAAAATACGCAAAAGAACTAAATATTCGAACTGGAAAACAAAGGAGGAAGAGATAACATGAAGATTTTAACTGTCGCTATACCGAGTTACAATTCGGAGGCCTACATGAGAAAGGCGATCGATCA
>JAZRKZ010000165.1:0-6030 GCA_045646565.1 Lachnospiraceae bacterium | reverse complement strand
CAACTGCTGCGCCCTGGGTCTCTTCAGCGGACGGCTCTGTTTCCGCAGCCGCTTCTGCGGCAGGCGGCTCTTCTTCCGCAGCCGCAGCTTCTTCTGCGGCAGGCGCTTCCTCCGCGGTCGGTGCCTCTTCCGCGGCAGGCTCTTCTTCCGCGGTCGGTACTTCTTCCGCGGCAGGCGCTGCTTCCGCAGTCGGTGCCTCTTCCGCGGCAGATGTTTCTTCTGCAGCCGGCTCCTCGTCGGCAGCCGGCGCTGCTTCCGCATCGCTCTCTACCGTACTTTCGGCTTCTTTTTCTGAATTCGTTTCAACCGCCCCGGCTTCCATCATCTCCCGCCTGGAAACACGGAGCTTCTTCTCAGCCAGAAAGCTGTCCAGATCCTCATAAAAAATGTCCGAAATGTCCATTTTCACGAGTTCTTCATCCGAGATGCCGGAAAAGTCCGTGCCGGATACCTCCGGAACGCCCTCCCCCGCAGTCAGCATACTATCCTTCCTATCATCTGTCATAGAATATCTACTCCCTTTATTATCATATGCTCCCTGTCTGAGACCGGAATCGCCCGATAAGCGTTGTCTGCCCTTCGTATATGTATCTTAAGGGTCCGGGTGAACGATCTTATTTATTGAGCAATTTTTCAAGCGTGGCCAGCTTGACGCTGACGACAAAGACACTGCAGGCCTTCTTAAGTTCCGCCTCTGTCGGATAGGACGGGGCGATACGGATATTGGTATCCTTCGGATCATTTCCGTACGGATACGTCGCGCCTGCCTGTGTCAGCACGACGCCTGCCTGTCTGGCTTTTTTTACGATTGCCTTCGCGCATCCTTCCATCGAGTCGAAGCTGATGAAATAACCGCCGCGGGGCTCTGTCCACGACGCGATCCCAAGCGGTCCGAGTTCCTTCTCAAGCGTTTTCTCAACGATCTCGAATTTCGGCCGGAGTATGTCGGCGTGCCTTGCCATGTGGTCGCGCATATTTGCAACATTGCCGAAGAAGCGGACATGGCGCAGCTGATTCAGCTTATCATGGCCGATCGTCTGGATCTTCATACACTTCTTCACATCCTCAAGATTCCGGTGTGACGCCGCCAGCGCCGCGAGACCGGAGCCCGGGAAGGTGACCTTGGATGTCGAAATGAACTTGTAGACTATATCCGGTCTCCCCGCCTTACGGCACTCACTGAGGATCTCAAGCAGATAATCCTGCTTTTCTTTCTCTTCGTAGAGGTGGTGAATGGAATACGCATTATCCCAGTAGATCCTGAAGTCCGAAGCCGCCGGGGTAAGATGCGAGAAACGTTTAACTGTCTTTTCAGAATATGTATATCCCTGCGGATTCGAGTATTTCGGAACGCACCAGATTCCCTTGACGGTCGGATCATTATTGACATACTCTTCGACCATGTCCATGTCCGGACCGTCCTCCGACATCGGGACATTGATCATCTTGATTCCGAAGAACTCCGTGATCTTGAAGTGTCTGTCATAACCCGGGACCGGACAGAGCCACTTGACTTCATCCAGCTTGCACCAGGGAGTCTCTCCGCAGACACCGTGTGTATACGATCTGGAGACAGAATCGAACATGACGTTCAGCGATGAATTGCCGAAAATGATCATATCATCCGGTCCGACTTCGGACATTTCGCCCATCAGTCTCTTAGCTTCCGGAATGCCGGTCAGAACGCCGTAATTACGGCAGTCCGTTCCGGTCTCGTCGTTAAAGTATACATTGGAATACAGTACATCCATCATGGGCCTTGAAAGCTCCAGCTGAGCCCTTGAAGGCTTGCCGCGGGACATGTCCAGTTTAAGCCCCATATTCAGGATCTCTTTGTATTGCTCCTCAACGATCTTTTTTTCCTCTACGAGTTCCAGGTAAGTCATTTCACGATATGGTTTCATAATCTCTCCTTTTAAGCTGCCGGTTAAGTCCTGTGCTGGCCTTTTTATCTTCCACATAATTGCAATTATTTTACGTCATGGCTCTTTTTGTGTCAACTGTGCGTAAACTGCCCTCTTGTTCCGCTGCGTACGGACTGACTTCCTATATCAGAACACCACGCGGCCCGCACAGCCGCAGGGCAGAACAAGACCTGTATCGCGGACCGGCAGACCGACCTCCCCGGATTCCACGACCTTCGGCTTCGACGGAGCCAGCGCTGTTTTCAACATATAAGTGAGTACGCCCGCCTGCAGACCGGTCGTATACGAATTGAGCAGGAAGAACAGCGGATCATCCGAAAGGATCTGCTGTGTCAGAACCAGCAGCGGGTATATGGTATCCTCCAGTTTCCAGATCTCCCCTTTGGGTCCGCGTCCATAGGAAGGCGGATCCATGATCACCGCGTCGTAGGTATTTCCGCGCCGGATCTCTCTTTGTACGAATTTTGTGCAGTCATCGACCAGCCAGCGGACCGGACGATCTGCAAGCCCCGAGGACTCCGCATTTTCGCGCGCCCATGTCACCATTCCTTTTGAGGCGTCGACGTGGGTGACCGATGCTCCCGCTGCCAGTGCGGCGCAGGTGGCGCCGCCCGTGTAAGCGAAGAGATTCAGTACCTTGACAGGACGGCCGGCTTCGGCGATCAGTTTCCCGAACCAGTCCCAGTTGGCGGCCTGCTCGGGAAACAGGCCCGTATGCTTAAAGCTGAACGGCTTCAGGTTAAAGCGGAGCTCCCCGTACGAGATCTGCCATGTCTCCGGAAGATCGATGAACTCCCAGCTGCCTCCCCCCTTGCTGCTGCGGTGATAGTGGCCGTTCGGGTGCTTCCATCCGTCATGGATCATCTCCGTCTGCCAGATGATCTGCGGATCGGGCCTTACCAGAAGATACTCTCCCCATCTCTCCAGTTTTTCTCCGCACCGTGTATCCAGTACTTCATAGTCTTTCCAATTATCGGCGATCCACATATTCTTCTCCGTTCTCTTCCTGCCGCCCGAACTTTCCGCCGGCGGACGTCATTTTCATGCAGATATAATACTACACTTTAACAAAAACGTAAATAAACGTAAATACATGTGGAATTGACGAAATGACAAGGAAATGATAAAATCATGTCCATATTGTATCCTGTCGTGAGCGCAGTAACATTCTGACATCATGTTCCATGGGAACATAAAGGGGCGGAGATCGTAATTATCCTGCTGCCGCTCACACATCTCCGCAGCCTGATAGGCAGTAAAAATTCAATAAGCACAGAGGAATACTATATGAAGAAAAATTTGTTAAAAGTCGGAGCAGCCTGCCTGCTCGCAGGAGCTCTCGTCCTGGGCGGCTGCAGTTCCGATAAGAGCAACGAACCGCTTCCGGATTCCGTTATCGCTTCTGTCCCGACAGCAACGCCGGCGTTCACGCCGACGCCCACTCCGATCAAGCCGATCGAGGAATCCGTGGTGGAATCCTATGAAGAATCGATGCCTCCCGACAACGGGGATGACATGGATGTCGAAGTCAACGACGGATGGATGATAAATGACGGCGACGCCGATGACGATACTCCCGATGAGCCGCATGACCTCAGCATCGTCGAGGATGACGAATACACGGATCAGGGCGCCGAGGGCAACACAGCGGTCGCTATCGAGATCGCCGATGTCTACAGCGAACCCGGCGGAGATCCGAATACGATCATCGGAACGATCGACGCCAATGAAAGAGTCACGATCCAGGGCAACGTCGACGGCTGGTTCGTCATCAACTTCGAAGGCACCCGCGCATATGTAAACGGCGATCTCTTCGCATAAAATAACGACAGCACATAAGACGGCTGTCCCGCAATAGTTCAGGGACTTTGCGGGGCAGCCTCTTTCGTTTCACGCCTGACAGAAAAACACTATCCGCATGGTTACTTTTTTCCTGTGTTTCTGGTATGATACAAGATGAAAACAGCTGTACTTTTTTGATCATGTACGCATGCAACATTGTTAATTGTCACAAAAGGAGAGAAGACATGCATGATGATTATACCAATGCAAGGCGTCAGGGCGAACGTGCCCGTCGCTTTGCGATCATATCCGGCAGAAATCCGTATCTCACATCCTTAGAAGACTATGTAGACAGCTCTGACATCGCTGCGGAGCTGGATCTCGGCATTCATGAGATCCCGCTGTATCTCTACGCCGGAACAAAGACACGGGGACGGCAGAATGCTTTTGCAGAAAATTTCATGCCGCTCTTTGATGATAATTCTGAATTTGCCACCAAATGGGCCAGCCTCTACGACTCCCAGCTTGAGGAGGGGCTGCGCGAACCGGTCAAAGCCTATGAGTACATGGGCCGTTTTTATGTCGAGGAAGGCAACAAGAGAGTCTCTGTCATGAAATATCTGGGAGCCTACTCGATTCCGTCGCAAGTGATCCGCTGCCTTCCGAAAAAAACAGATGACCGCGACGTCAAAATCTATTATGAATACCTGCCTTTCTATGAAGTGACCGGAATTTTCGGCTTTATGTTCTCCCGGGAAGGATGCTTCGCGAGACTGGCAGAGCTGCTCGGCCAGGACCTTGTGACCCCATGGCCGGAAGATCTGGTGAAAGATGTCAAGGATACGACGGAGAAATTTGCATCCGTCTTCTATCATAAAGGCGGCTCAAGGACCGGTCTCCGCGCCGAGGACGCCCTGCTGATTTCTCTGGGCATCTACCCTCTGGAGACGCTCCGAGACGCGCCTACGGATGCGCTCGGCAGACATATGGACCGTATCTGGAAAGAATTCCTCACTGAGTCCGCTTCGGAAAAGATAAGGCTGATCGAGAGCCCGTGGGCAGTCGACAAGAACGCCGGCGCTCTGCAGGACGCCAGAATTGCCAAGATGTTTTCTGTCGTGCCGGTCTACAATGCTTCCCGACCGCCCAAGGCCGCTTTTCTTTACGCAAATGACGAAAACACCTCCAGCTGGACCTACGGCCACGAGCTCGGCCGAAATGAACTGCATCGTCTCTACGGCGACCTGATCGATACGATCAAAATCGAGAACTGCAACGACGCCGCCTCGATCCTGAACGGCGTCAACGCGGCGATCGCGGATAAAGATGACGTCATCTTTACGACATCCCCGCTCATGATGCCGACCGCGCTCAAAGCGGCGATCGAAAACCCGAAGATCAAGTTCCTGAACTGTTCGACGGGACTGACTGTCAATGCGGTCCGCTCCTACGAGGCGAGGACCTATGAGGCCAAATTCCTGATGGGCGCTCTCGCCGCCATCGTCTGCCCGAATCACAGGCTGGGATACTGCGCCGGCGCTCCGATCTACGGGACACTGGCTGAAATCAACGCATTTGCCATCGGCGCCGCCATGATCGACCCGAACGTCCGGATCACCCTCGTCTGGTCCGGCAAAAAAGATTACGACTGGGAAGCAGATCTGATCTCCCAGGGGATCAGCGTCATTTCCGGCCCCGAGTATATCACTCCGTCCGATTCGAAACGCAGACACGGCCTGTACCGTATCCTTAAGGATGGCACGACTGAAAACCTGGCCGCCCCGATGCAGAACTGGGGGCGTTACTACGCCCTTATCATCGAGAGTATTCTGACCGGGGCGTGGGAAGCCAAGGGCATTGCGGACAGTCATCAGTCTCTGAACTACTGGTACGGAATTTCATCCGGCGTGATCGATGTCATCTACTCGAAAAAAATCTCCTATAATACATTGAAGCTGATGGAGCTGCTGAAAGACGGCCTGATCAAGGGTTCCGTCAGTCCGTTCGACGGTGAACTCCGCAGCCGCGAAGGCGTCGTGAAAAAGGCGGGCTCAGCCCGGCTCACCTTCGAAGAGATCCTCCAGATAAACTGGTTGAACGAGAATGTTGACGGCGTGATTCCCGCAGCATGGGAGATGAAGGACAGTGCCAAAAAGACTGTGTCTGTCGCCGGCGTCAAGAAATAAGGAGCATTCCTGTAATTCAGAAATAACGTCAATTGAATAAAAAGAAACCTCTAGCTATGATTAGAGTGTTCGTCTTGGCGGATGAAAAAACACAATAATCAAGCGGAGGTTTCACCATGAATTTAACACAGAATGAC
>JAZRKZ010000164.1:0-2348 GCA_045646565.1 Lachnospiraceae bacterium | reverse complement strand
CTATTGGCGAGCCTGCGCGAGATTTTACCGCCGCCGCACAATCTAATGACGATGCGGCCCTTCGCAAATTCCTCGACGGTTTGGTCTCTGCTTTGAACGACGCAGAAGGGGATACGCTTTACTATTACTCCATTGATGAAGATGACGTCTTCTTCACGATCAGCATGCCTTCCTTTGACCCGGTTTATGAAAGCCTTGACTCTCTTTCCGCTGACGATCTTGCTACCGCTCGGGAAATTGCCCGTGAATTTGTTGCAGGTGTTTTTGCGAAAGACCTGGTCGAGCAAATCCACTCACATGGTGGATCCTCTATGTCCGTTTATATCACACTTGGCTGCACACACGGCATCTGCATGGCCTCCCATGATCTCACTGTCTTTATGGATGAGCTGAAAAAATGATTGCACTTAATTCGTATTCTGCGGCAGTGCCCACCTTTTCCCGCGTGGCCATGTACCTGCGCAAGAGCCGGAAGGACCTGGAGCTGGAGGCCGTAGGGGGAGAGGACACCCTCGAACGCCACCGCCGGGTCCTGATGGAGCTTGCGCGGCAGCACGGCCTCACCGTCACCCGGGTCTATCAGGAGGTCGTCAGCGGCGACACCATCGACGGCAGGCCGCAAATGCAGCAGCTGCTCCGGGATGTGGAGGCAGGGGAGTACGACGCCGTCATTTGCCATGACATCGACCGGCTCGGCCGCGGCGGCATGCGGGATCAGGGCCGGATCCTGGAGACCTTCAAGTGGAGCCATACGGCCATCATCACGCCGGACAAGGTCTTCGACCTGGACGCCGAGTTTGACGAGGAGGCTGTGGAGTTCAAGACCCTGTCCGCCCGGTATGAGTATCGGATGATAAAAAAAAGACTCGCACGGGGCCGGGAGGCCTCCGTGCGAGAAGGGAAGTTTATAGGGAACAGGGCGCCTTATGGGTATGAGCGCTTCAAGCTCCAGGGAACGAAGGGCTGGAGCCTGCGTCCGGTGGAGCCGGCCGCCTCGGTGGTCCGGGATATGTACCGCTGGTTTCTCGGCGAGGATGGGCTGCGGATCGGCGTCAGCCTGATTGTTCGCCGGCTCAACGAGCGCGGGATCCCGGGGCCGGCAGGGAAGGACTGGGTCAACTGCACCGTGCGGGAGATCCTCAGTAACCCCGAATATGCCGGTTATATCCGGTCAAAGCATCGGCCGGCACAGAAGGCCATGGAAGACGGGCAGCTCGTGGAGCATCGGCCCCGCTCTCTGGCGCCGGTTCTGTTTCCCGGTCTTCATGAGCCTCTGATCTCCGAGGCCCAGCACGCAGCGGCTGTTTCCCTGCTGGCCAACAACAAGAGCCGCCCCGGGCCGAAGCAGGTCAGCATGAAAAACCCGCTCTCCGGCTTGGTGATCTGCGATCAGTGCGGCCGGGCCATGATCCGCCGGCCCTATGGAAACGGTTACCCGGACGGGCTTCTCTGTGCCTACACCTCCTGCAGCTGCGTCAGCTCCACCCTGGATACGGTAGAAGCCGCCATTCTGGACGGCCTGCGGAGCTGGGTCGTTGCCCTCGACGTGGGCTTCGAGAAGGGGATAGGGGAGAGGTCCGACGAGGACGAGCTCCGTGCCATTGACGCCGCCATCAACGCGGCACAGGCCGAAGGAGAGCGCCTGCGCGCCCAAAGAGCCCGGGCCTACGATCTGGTGGAGCAGGGGATCTATACCATCGACGTCTTTACGCATCGCATGTCCGTCCTCGCCGACGGTCTGGCCGCTGCCGCTGCGGAGGTCGAGCGCTTGACGCAAGAGAAGGAGCGCGTAAAGATAGCCGCCGCGGCGAAGAAGGCGCTGCTGCCGAATGTGCGCCACGTCCTGGATGTCTACGAGCTCGCCGAAACGCCGGAGGAGAAAAACGAGCTGCTCCGCTCCGTCCTCTCCAAGGTCGTCTACCACAAGACCCGCCGCGAACGCTGGACCGGCGGCTCCGATCTGTCTCTGACCCTCTACCCGCTGGTTAAATAGCTTTTTTTCTTGAAATCTCACAGATAGATATTGTGTCCGGGTTCGTATGAACACAATTTATATCTGTGAGATATACGCAAAAAAAGGCAGCTGTTCCCGTAATGGAGACAGTTGCCTTTTGTTCTATGTTTAGTTTTTGGTTAGCGCCCGATACAGGAACGTCATGACCTGCCCCCGTGTGCAGGGCTTGTCCGGGCTGAAATGCGTCTCGTCGGTCCCGGCGGCGATCCCGTTCTCGTAGCCCCAAAGGACGGCATCATAATAGAACTTGCCCTCCTTCACGTCCACGAAGGGATTGACGGGCTTGCAGCCGTAGGCCGCGGCCAGCACCGCCGCCTCGGCGACGGCCATCCTG
>JAZRKZ010000163.1:0-2484 GCA_045646565.1 Lachnospiraceae bacterium | reverse complement strand
CTCTATCCAACTGAGCTACGCAGACAAGCCTTTTTTGGTGGATTTTTAGGTCTCCCGACCTTCTGCCGCGTTTTCGCCGGCGGAGGTTAATACGTAACCTTAGGAGGCGGTCGCTCTATCCTGCTGAGCTACGCGGACGTACTGCCTATATAATTTACCACGAACAATCTGAAAAGTAAAGCCTCATGTAAAACAGATTTCGCCCTCCAAAAGAACATTTCCCTTAAATCTCCTGCCTTCTTTTGGCTCTCCCATCAGGCTCGATTCGTTGATGCACACATCAAATGTCACATCGGAAGCAGTCACCTCCATCTTCCAGATGTTCTCCCCCGAATAAGCATTCCTGACCTTTTCAAAATGATTGATCGTCCCGACTATACTGTACTGGTCGCACTCGATTCCGTAAGGCATAAAAGTCGTGTCAACGATTGAAAAGACATCCTCGTGCGGAATCCTCTGCTGAATCATCGTATAGAGGTCCATATCCTCGACCGTAAGGCTCTCGATCGCATCCTCGTCGCCGAATCGGGCCGCATTCACCAGCTGTGCATGCTCGATGGATTTTTTCTCGGCCTGTTTGACCCACCATTCCTCCTTGCGCACCGGAAGCAGGATTTTTCCGTCCCTCGCAAGCGCGGAGAATTTGACCGGGCCGAGACTTTCATTTGCATCCATCTTTTTTATCCGGTTCCGATATTCTCCCATGTTCAGCAAATAAAAGATGATCGTCACCCCACACCTCGCATCATCGCATGCACCGGCGTAGGACACCTTTCCGGCATGGCGCTCGACAGTCACCTCCTCATTGGAGCTGATATTCTGTGCGCGCAGATATGGGACATAGTAATCCGGATGAAAATCCCCGTGGTCGTCAAACTCACCGCACACGATCACTCCCATATCCGGCGCGTATTCACGTGAAAATTCTCCCATGAGCCTGCCGTCCTCATCCTCGAAGAGATGTTTCTCATCGAATTGAAGGACCGTATTGCTCACAAGCTTATCCATTTCCCGGCGGCTTCTGATATTTTTAAAGCCTACTGCTTCTAAGTATGTATGCATGTTACCCCTTATTCTGCTATTTATTATCCCATGAAATGGACTGGATTTTTTGCCTCATCGAGACTTCTGAAGACCATCTATCGAAAGTACCGGCTGGCACTTTCGATAGATGTTATGTAAACCACAGCTTATTTCACAGGAATGAGAACTTCCTTGCCGCCCATATACGGACGAAGCTTCTCCGGAATGAGAACACTGCCATCTGCCTGAAGATTGTTCTCAAGGAACGCAATCAGCATACGCGGCGGCGCAACAACTGTATTGTTAAGTGTATGAGCGAGATACTTTCTGCCCTTCTCTCCGTTCACACGGATCTTAAGACGTCTTGCCTGAGCATCGCCGAGGTTAGAGCAGGAACCTACCTCGAAGTACTTCTTCTGGCGCGGAGACCAGGCTTCAACGTCAACAGACTTGACCTTCAGATCAGCGAGATCGCCGGAGCAGCACTCAAGTGTGCGGACCGGAATGTCAAGTGTGCGGAAGAGGTCGACAGTATTCTGCCAAAGCTTATCGAACCACATCGGGCTGTCTTCCGGCTTGCAGACAACGATCATTTCCTGTTTCTCGAACTGATGAATTCTGTAAACGCCGCGCTCCTCTATGCCGTGCGCACCCTTCTCCTTACGGAAGCACGGAGAATAGGATGTAAGCGTGAGCGGAAGAGTGTTCTCTGGAATGATCTGATCGATGAATTTACCAATCATGCTGTGCTCGGATGTACCGATAAGATAGAGATCCTCGCCCTCGATCTTATACATCATTGCGTCCATTTCTTCAAATGACATAACGCCGGTCACAACATTGCTGCGAATCATGAATGGCGGTACACAATAGGGAAAGCCGCGGTCAATCATAAAATCCCTTGCGTAAGCGATGACAGCAGAGTGAAGACGTGCAATGTCGCCCATCAGATAATAGAAACCGTTGCCGGCAACGCGGCCTGCAGATTCCATATCGATGCCGTTGAATGAGTCCATGATCTCGGTGTGATACGGAATTTCGAAATCCGGGACCAGAGGCTCGCCGAATTTCTGAACTTCAACATTCTCAGAATCATCCTTGCCGATCGGAACAGACGGATCGATGATGTTCGGAATGACCATCATTTTCTTCTTGAGTTCTTCTTCGACATTTCTTTCTTCTTCAGTCAACTCGGCCTCGCGTGCGCTCTGCTTTGCGATTTCTTCCTTGATCGCCATGGCTTCCTCGCGCTTGCCCTGACCCATTAATTTGCCGATTTCCTTGGAGACTTTGTTTCTATTTGCACGAAGAGCCTCGACCTCAGCCTTGATCTCACGGTTCCTCTTATCAAGCTCCAGAACTGCGTCTACAAGCTCGAGCTTGTGATCCTGGAATTTGTTTCTGATGTTCTGCTTTACGATTTCCGGATTTTCTCTGACGAATTTAATATCAAGCATTTTT
>JAZRKZ010000162.1:0-8154 GCA_045646565.1 Lachnospiraceae bacterium | reverse complement strand
TAGCGTGTCCATCTGGCACGAGGAAATATGATTGATATCCATTCTCCATGTCCGTCTGTTCAATCAGGCAAAAGTAACATATCGTTCTGTTTTTGCCGTTTTATCCGTTTGTGGTAACATATCGACGTTATATCTTTTCATCAGAAATATATCAACCATCATCTTTTAAGATTTATTTCCTTTCTTCCTATCTTGTAGGATGATTCAATAATATGTGTCTGATATACCTTTATATGTTCGCTTGGATTCTTCCGTGCTGAATTCTTTTCTTTAGCAATATCGATAATCGTTTTCTTATGCTTAGCATCGATATTCGCGGCTAAGTAGATTGCACTGACACAGTCAAACTTTTCTATTGTGTGAAACATTCCATCATCTGAAACCTTAGTAAAAAAATTCTCAAACTGTGAAACTGGAACAATTAATCGCCACTCTCTCTCGTAGCTCCATATATACGGCTTGTGGATAAAGTATGATATAAGATCATCTATTTTTTCATAAAACGGCTCGTTATTTGAAAGGCTCTCATAGCATCTATCAATTGCTTCGCTTAGTTCTCTCATTTTTGCAAGGCTACTTGGACTGTGCTGATATATTACAGGGTAAAAATATCCAATATCAACAGCAGAATTAAGCATCCTATCATAATCAAATTCTATACAGAATCCCGTATATGACGCTGCATAATGCGCATACATTAACTGATTAGCCCCTGTTTCAGAAAAGCATGCTATAGAAACAGCATTAGATGCTTTCTCGATTATTTTTTTAACTTCTATTCTATCGTCATCTTTCGATTTGACCATTCCCTCAAAAATATCATTAAATTTCTTTGGATTACTGCAAGACAATTCATTATTTCTTAGTTGCTCAATTGCCCTGTCGCTTGGACCACGGTATTGATAAAACTTTAAGCCTTGCCCCCGCATCTTGGTCCTTACCGGTCTGAATCGTTTTCTGTTAAGATAATCAACACCCTTCAAATTCTCGTCTAATATTTTCTTGAACTCTTTTCTTAACTCAGTGTAATTCATACTATACTCCTCCTGTAAATGTAATTAGCATTCCCTTTCTATTCTAAACAGTATTATTCATATTGGATTATTACACTGTTTGTTACGCAGGATAGCTGGCAATAATCTCTTTTTCTTTAGCTTGAAGATAATAAAGTAACTTGTCCTTGCATACTACGATTTCTCCTATAAGCACCTTTTTTGCTTGTTCTTCCGTTAGTTGGGGTTCCTCTCCCAATTTAATAGATTGCAATTGCTCATGACAATAAGTAAGAGTGTCGAATAAACCTCTTAATACAGCTGGTCCATCTTTTTTATATAACAGTGGTTTGGATCTTTCATAATCTGCAATTATAAGGTGATAAGCGTTTTCAATAATGTCATCATTTTTTTCTGTAACAGGAGGGATCTTTATCGCACTGACTTCTTGTATCATTTTATTTATTTCATTCTTCAGCCAATCACGCTGTATAAATGCCTGATCTTCTGTTCTTTTGAATTTTCGATCCAGATATGAAATAAACAACTGAACTCCAGCTGCAACAAGACCCGCTATAATGCCTGATAAAATCCCACTCTCAATCAACATAATCCTTTCCTCCTTCATAAATGCCTACAGTATTGTCGTCATTATAGTACGAAACTGCGGACAATTCTATCGAAAGTAAAAAAAGGCGCCCCCGAAGGAGCGCCTCTTAGTCAAGTCCAAATTTGTGTGTAAATTCCTTTAGGTACATTGATAACAATAAATAGTTCTAACAGACAGAGCGAAGTAGTTAACCCGTAGTCCGTTGCCGGGGCTGTGGGGCTTGTGGATAACCGGTGCGGTTATGGAGCTGTGGGAAAGCTGTGGGAAAGGTGTGGTCAGCTCAGCTGTCCACGGCTTTTCCACGGATTGTCCATAGCGTAATGCCGGTTATCCATAAATCCACAGCCCTTGCATCAGGCAGTTGCCGGTCTTCTGGCCATCAGGCTGCGTACAGATCGGTCTGCTCTCTGGCAATCTCTTTAAGTCGGTCCGACTTAGCTAGGACTTCCTGGTACGCTGGATTATAGAACAGTCTTCCCTTTCCCTGCAGCTTCTCGTGATGCTCAATCAGCACCGTTCCCATAAGGCGTACAACTGACTCACCGTTGGGGAAGACTCCGATTGCATTTGAACGCCTTTTGAGTTCTCTGTTGATGCGTTCAATGTAATTTGTTGTCCGGATCATTTTGCGTATGGATTCAGGAAGGCAGAAAACTGTTATAGCAGCCTCAAAGCCGTTATCAAGACATTCCATTGCACTTGGAGCTACATCTGTATAGTCCTGCAGGATTGAATCACGTTTCTTTCTTGCTTCTTTTATATCACTGCACTGGAACATGGCATATAGCTCGACGCGCAGGCCGGCCTGATATTTCTTGGGGGCTTTATCGACTATGTTCCTTATGAAATGGAACTGGCATCGCTGCCATGGAACTTGTGGGAAGACCCTCCTGATCCCGTGAAGAATTCCTTCATGTGCATCTGAAGTGATCACCTTCAGTCCCTTCAAGCCCCTGGCCTGGAGATGCATAAGGAAGTCATACCAGTTATCCTTGTTTTCGCAGTCATACAGCTCAAAGCCCAGGATCTCCCGCTTACCGTTTTCATTTATGCCAAGCGCAATCATCAGAGCTTTGGAAATGACCCTGTGGTTCTCTCTGACTTTAAAGTAGGTTGCGTCTACAATAAGGAACGGGCAATCGCCTTCCAGAGGCCGTTCCCTGAATTCTTTGACTGCTTTGTCGAGGTCTTTACAGAGTTCGGAGACGGATGACTTGGAGATACTTTTTCCACAGAGCTGCTCTACAACCAGAGAAACTCTTCTTGTTGACACACCATTGACCACCATCTCCGCCATCGCCGCAATGAGCGCAGCTTCGCTCCGGCAGTAGTTGTCAAAGATCATGCTTTTGAATGGCTCACATCGGTGCCGGGGTACAGTGAGTGTTATTGTACCGATCCTTGTAGTCAGGACTCGTTCCCTGGATCCATTACGGCAGTCCGTGCGTTCTTCTGTCCGTTCATAGGGTTCTGCTTTAAGCTGTTCCTTTGACTCCATCTTAAGGACAGCGTTCAGGCTTTCCTGAAGAAGCTTTTTAAAAGCATCACCACTATTTTCTTGAAGAAGTGATAGTATTTCTTCCTGATTCAATGTAATATTAAGTTGAGCCATGGTTCATCCTCCTTGGTATTATGTTGGATTTTGTCGTTTAACATTATACCTAAAGGTTGAGCCATTGGCTCTATTTAATTTACACCAGTATACGGGCGCGACCCGCCTCTTGCCGCGATATCACATCATCACATCAATCTCTATTCCCGATTTGAACTCGACCACGTACTTCTCGTCGTACACGGTGACGCGCTCGACCAGCTTCCTGACCAGGGCGTCTTCATACTCCGTGACGGTCCCATCGAACCCAGCCAGGACCTTTTCCATCTCGACGATCTTCTGCCGGAGTCCCTCCTTGTTCGCGCCCTTAAGCTGAAGCTGGTACCTCTCTTCCCGGAGCCGGATTGCCTCCTGGCCCAGGTCATCACATTCCTGTCCCGCCCGTACCCGCCGCAGGATCTGCTGCTCAAGCTCCGCCAGCTGCCTATTGAGTTCCGCAACCTGGCCGCTGTTGTCCCCGCCGAGCACTCTCTCGATGTTTGCCTTAAGCTCCGGTATGAAGGCTTCCCGGTTTGCAAAAACCTCGTTCACAGCCTGCACCACGACCGCATGCAGGTCTGCCTCCGTCACCGTCCTTGCCGGGCAGTCGAAGTCCCGGTCTTTTTTGTGCAGCCGGCTGGCGCACCGCCAGACGATCTTCTTTCTCCCCCGAATGTTCCAGTAGGTGCGCTGGTAAATGTCACCGCAGTGGGCACAGGTCACGATGCCGGAGAGCGCGTACTTCCCGCTGTAAGTACGGCGTCTACCCGCGGCGGTCGTGAGGCTTGCCCGCCTTGCCATCTCCTCCTGGGCCATCATGTATATCTCCCGCGGAATGATGGGCTCGTGGCTGCCCTCGACATAGTACTGCGGGACGATACCCTTGTTCGCCACTCGCTTCTTTGTCAAGAAATCCGTCGTCACCGTCTTCTGGAGGGGCGCGTCACCGATGTACTTCTCATTTTGCAGGATCTTCCTCAGCGTGGAGGCAAGCCAGAAGTCGTTGCCTGCCGCCGTCCTGATCCCGTCCGCTGTCAGGCCTTTGCCGATTTCGTAGTAGCTCTTGCCTTCCAGATATTCCCGGAAGATCCGCTTCACCACCTCCGCCTCCCCCGGGTTAATGATGAGCTTTCCCTCCTCGTCCTTGTCGTAGCCGAGGAAGCGGTTCGTGCAGACCTGGACCTTGCCCTGCTGGTAGCGGTACTGAAGTCCAAGCCGGACGTTCTGGGAGAGGCTCTGGCTTTCCTGCTGGGCAAGGGAAGCCATGATGGTGAGCAGGACCTCGCCCTTGGCGTCCAAGGTATTGATACCCTCCTTCTCGAAAAAAACAGCAATGTTCTTGTCCTTGAGCTTCCGGATGTAATTCAGGCAGTCCAGCGTGTTCCTGGCAAAGCGGCTGATAGATTTAGTGACTACCATGTCAATCTTTCCGGCCATGCAGTCCCCGATCATGCGGTTGAACTCCTCACGCTTTTTCGTGTTCGTGCCAGAGATACCGTCGTCTGCATAGATGCCGGCAAATTCCCATGATGGGTTCTTTCTGATGTATTCCGTGTAATGCTCCACCTGGGCTTCATAGCTGGTAGCCTGCTCGTCGGTATCCGTAGAGACCCGACAGTATGCCGCCACCCGGAGCTTGGGTGTCTCATGCGATCGTACCCTGCTGGCGGCTCGCCTTGTCGCGGGAATCATTGTTACTGTTGCCATATCCTTCCTCACTTTCAATCAAGCTGTTAATATACGCCGCCTGCTCATATGGGTCCTTCAGTTTCCTTGTCGCCGCGCCCATGGAAAACCGTGTCGCTACCGGGCATGCCTTGCTTGTCTCGTTCCGTTCGTAGTTCCGACCCATAAGGTCGACCCGGAGCAGGCGCTCCGCCTCTGCCGCGTCGAAGGTCTCCCTGTCAATGATGGCCGGGTAGAACGCGTCACCCAGGTAATGTGGGTTCCGCAGCATCCGCTTCACGGTGCTGTGCACCAGCGTAAGGCCAGCTGCCTTTGCCGCATCCTCGTATCCCTTCCCTGAAAGGTACTCGGCATAGACCTGCCGCACCTGCGCGGCCTCTCTCTCATCAATGACGGCTATGCCCTCCTCGATCCTGTAGCCAAAAGTCCTGTGTCCCATATCATCTTATCCTTTCCCGGAGACTCAGCCCGCACCTAAGGTGGAAAACTGCCTCCTCCCTCGAACAGACCGTGACGTGATCCACGAAGCGAATGAAAAGTTCTGGGGCAAACCCCATGAGCATCCCGGCCTTCCGTGTATATTTCAGGAGTTCCCTGAGCTCCTCCGTTTTTCTCATATCGCCATTAATCTCCCTCGTGAGGTTCTCCCGCTCCTCGGTAAGTGCTGCGGCCTCCGCTGTGAGGCTGTTCATTTCCTGCGTATAGGCTGCCGGGTCAAGGTAACCCTTGGTCATGATCGTGGTCAAGTTCTGCCTGCGCCCCGCCATTCCGTCTATCAGGGCGTCGATCTCGTTCATTCGGGTGAGGCTGGCCTTGTGCGTCCGACCCCGAATGGAGTCAAGGAGAGTTTCAAGGACCTCAGCCCTGCCGAAGACGAGTTTGTTCATCATCGTGGTGTAGGCATTCTCCAGGGCTTCCTCACGAACAGACTGCATAGGGCAGTTCTCCTTGTGCGAAAGATGCTCCTTGCATACCCAAGCCACATACTTCGACGTGCCGGTGTTTATGATACGCCGTTTGAATGTTGACCCACACACGCCGCAGACGATCCTTTTTGTAAAGGGATACCGGCGGCTGTACTTGTCTGTGCCGCTGTCCACGTTCTTCTGCTTGGCATGCTGCGAGAGCATCCTGCCTGCCGCTTCGAAGTCCTCCCGGCTGATGATCGCCGGGTGATGGTCCTCAACGTAAAACTGGTCCACGTCCCCGCGATTCGTGTGGCGCCTAAAGCGGAAGTCCGTAAAGGTCTTCTGGAAGAGACAGTCGCCGATATATTTCTCGTTCCTCAGCATGCCGCAGATCGTCGTGCCGTGCCAGCGGCTTCCTCTCCTTACTGGAACTCCCTCGCTGTTCAGATCTCGTGCGATCTGGTGGGCGCTTTTCCCGGCCAGCGTCTCCGCGAAGATATATCGCACCCACCGGGCTTCCTCTTCGTTGATGGAGAACACGCCGTCCGTCACGGTATAGCCGAAGGGTGCATATCCGATCTTGAAGGTCCCATTCTCGAACTGGTTCCGGATACTCCACTTCTCATTCTCGGAGATAGAAACCGACTCGCTTTCCGCAAGGCTGCTCATGATCGAAAGCAGGAGCTCGGATTCCATCGACCCGGTATCGAGGTTCTCCTTTTCAAAATAGACCGCGACACCCAGGTCGAGAAGTTTCCGGATCAGCTCCAAGCAATCGGTGGTGTTCCTGGCAAATCTCGATAGGGACTTCGTGACGATGTACTCGACGGCCCCGTCCTCACAGTCTGCGATAAGCTTCATAAGAGCTGGCCGTATCTCCTTCTTTGTACCGGAGATACCTTCATCATAGTAGAGCCCTGCGAACTCCCAGTCGGGATGCGCTGTGATGTACTCCTCATAATGTGCCTTCTGTGCATCGAGACTTACGAGCTGGTCCTCCGTCGCAGTAGAGACCCGGCAGTATGCAGCGACGCGGCGCTTCTTCTTTTTCTTTGTTGCCGCTGCGGGTTCAATCCTGGTTATCTTTTTCATGGTCTCGCCTCCTTTCTGGTCAGTAACATAGAGCCATACAAGGTCGCACATAGCAACTCAATTCTCAAAGGAGTGGCGATAAAAACGTAGGAAACGTCCGCTTGTTTTCAGCCATGATGAGGTCAAATTCCACATCGGTGATGAGGCCCCTCTCCAGCAGCTTTTTCGTGATCCGCTCTGCCTGCATATAGTTAAATTCCATCTGCAGCTCTTCCTGTGTGAACTTATGGACAGCAGGCGTCGTCTCTTGATCGGAAGGCATGATCTTTGTTACTTGCATAGTCTCGTTCTCCCTTCTGAGGGAACATATCCATCCCTCTGCCTTCCTACGCCCAAAAGACCGCCATTTTTACAAAAAAAAATAAGGCAGGCTGCTAATTTAGCAGTCTGCCTGTTGTTTACTCTTCGCTTAGTGGGGCATTATCAATCATCTCCATAATCTCATCCGCTGTCATTCCGGTCATCATACACATCTCCATTATTTTGATACCTATTGCGGTATCTTGCGTGTACTCGTGATTTTCTCCAAAGACTGATATGTACACCATATTTGCTTTTTTCAAGTACTCCAGTGCCTTCCCGTAATCGCCTAGCGCATGATACGTGGTTGCAATATTGTTGTACGTCGTGGCCATTGATGGATGATCCGTTCCTAACACGCGCTCGCGGATGGCAAGAGCCTTCCCGTAGTACTCCAGTGCCTTCCCGTAATCGCCCTGCGTATTATATATGCTTGCCATATTGTTGTACATCGTGGCCGTATCCGGATGATCCGTTCCTAACACGCGCTCAACGATGGCGAAAGCCTTTCGGTAGTACTCCAGCGCCTTCCCGTAATCGCCCTGCGCATGATACACCAATGCCATATTGTTGTACGTCGTGGCCGTTGATGGATGATCCGTTCCTAACACGCGCTCGCGAATGGCAAGAGCCTTCCCGTAGTACTCCAGTGCCTTCCCGTAATCGCCCTGCGTATCATACACGCTTGCCATATTGTTGTACGTTGACGCCGTATCCGGATGATCCGTTCCTAACACGCGCTCGCGGATGGCGAGAGCCTTCCCGTAGTACTCCAGTGCCTTCCCGTAATCGCCCTGCGCATCATACACGCCTGCCATATTGTTGTACGTCATGGCCGTATCCGGATGATCCGTTCCTAACACGCGCTCGCTGATGGCGAGAGCCTTCTCGAGGTACTCCAGTGCCTTCCCGTAATCGCCTAGCGCATGATACGTGGTTGCAATATTGTTGTACGTCGTGGTCATTGATGGATGA
>JAZRKZ010000161.1:0-8298 GCA_045646565.1 Lachnospiraceae bacterium | reverse complement strand
AGTCTTAAGGAAGCTTACGGAAAGCCGGTCGATACAGGCCGTGTGTCGGATGTGACGGAGTATTCCGGGGAGGGCGTCGTCGCCCTGGTCGACGGAAAGAGAGCCGCTGCCGGAAATCTGCGGCTCATGAAGAGGATCGGCGTCGCCGCCATAGACTGTCATCATGTCGGCACGGTCGTCCACATTGCCGTGGACGGAGAGTATGCGGGACATATCCTCATTGCGGATGAACTGAAGAGCGGCGCCGCAGACGCGATGCAGGCCCTTGCGGCGGCCGGCGTCCGCCGGACGATCATGCTGGCCGGTGACAAGGGGAATGTCGCCGGCGAGGGCGCAGCCAAAGTCGGTATCAGCGAATACCATGCAGGTCTTCTCCCGGCGGACAAGGTCTCGCATGTGGAGCGGCTTTTGGCGTCCTCCTCGGAGAAGGACAGACTGGCCTTTGTCGGCGACGGCATCAACGACGCGCCTGTGCTCGGCCGCGCCGATATCGGCATCGCGATGGGAGCGCTCGGCTCGGACGCCGCGATCGAGGCTGCGGACGTCGTTCTCATGGACGACGATCCGGTGAAGATCGCGAAGGCCATTCGGATCGCCAGAAAGTGCATGCGGATCGTCTACGAGAATATCTATTTCGCCATCGGCGTCAAGCTGGCCTGCCTCATCCTCGGCGCGCTGGGAATTGCCAATATGTGGCTGGCTATATTTGCAGACGTCGGCGTCATGGTGATCTGCGTGCTGAATGCGATCCGGTGCCTTTTAGTAAAGGACTTATAAAAGAATCGGGGCTGTGAAATAGCATAGCTCTTACGAAAGGAAGGACCAGGGGTTCATACGGACCCAGGGTCCTTCTGACATTTTAAACGCTTGCCGTCTCGGTGACACGGAGCGGAAAAGTGCGGTCAGCAGCCGGGATCCCGCTTTTCATAGTTCTCCGTGAAGGAGTGAAGCTCGCCGAGGGTCTTATAGCCCGGGAAGGTGTCCAGCTGGACCGCGTGACAGGCGTTGAAGATGCTCTCTTCGATGCCCGGATTGGTCTTTTTGAGCTCGCGGATGAGGGCTTTGGTCTCCCGGCGCTTCGAGGTCGTCTCGGCGTTGTCTGCGGCTGCCGATTCGGTGAAACGGCAGGCGCACTGGATGAAGTCAAGATCGTTGTAGCGGGCCCAGGCGATGATATCCGCCTCATTGATGCGGTACATCGGGCGGATGAGTTCCATGCCTTCGAAGTTCAGGCTGTGGACCTTGGGAACGATAGTCTCCAGCTTGCTGCTGTTCATCATGGCCATGACGACGGTCTCGATGACATCGCTCATGTGGTGACCGAGGGCGATCTTGTTGCAGCCGAGCTCTTTGGCTTTGGCGTACAGATGGCCGCGGCGCATGCGGGCGCAGAGGTAGCAGGGTGATTTGACCTGCTTGTTGGCAACGTCGAAGACGTCTGTTGCGAAGATCTGGATCGGGACTTCAAGAAGAGCGGCGTTGCTGACGATTTTCTGAAGGTTCACCGGATGATAGCCCGGGTCCATGACGAGATAGATGACATCGAAGGGGACGCGGGTGTGCCTGTGCAGCTCCTGCATGAGCTTGGCCATCAGCATACTGTCCTTGCCGCCGGAGATGCAGACGGCGATTTTGTCGCCGGGCGAGATCAGCTCGTATTTGACGATGGCTGTCATGAACGGTGCCCAAAGGGTCTTTCTGAACTTTTTATTGATGCTGCGCTCGATCATCTGGCAGCGGGTGAGTTGTCTGGCCATAGCCCTTCCTCAATTCTTTAATTTCTGACGCTTAAGCCAACGTCATCTCGAGCAGTATACACCGAAAAGGGAGCCGTGCCAATTGTTACTTTTTCAGCGTGAGCCGAAATCGAAAATAGAGGGTTGTTCCCTCTGATATGCAAAATTAGATTTACGGCATGGATGATTCGTGTTAAGATTGGTAAGCGTGAGTTTCCGCGATAAAACGAATAAAGTGAGGTCAGTATGCCATTACTTGCCAATTTTCACACGCACACCACCTTCTGCGACGGTAAGAACAGCGCGGAAGAGATGGTCGGGCAGGCCCTTTCGCTCGGGTTCAGACACCTGGGATTTTCAGGTCATATGGATCCTGATATACATATGGATTTCCGCGCGTATTTCGACGAGATCCACAGACTGAAGGACGTATACCGGGACAGGATCGAGATCCTGTGCGGGGTAGAGCTTGATACTGTATATGATTCCGACTGCGCGGAGGGCGCGGATTACATCATCGGTTCGACGCATTTCCTCGACATAAAATCGGAGACGCCGATGTCGGTCGACAATTCGGAAGAGATCATGGCGCGTCTTGCAAATGAATTCTTCGGCGGCGACTACTACGCGCTGGCAAAGGCATACTATGAACTGGAAGCCCAGGTCTATGACCGGCTTCACTGTGATATGATCGGGCACTTTGATCTCGTGACGCGTTTTAATGACCAGATGCGTTTTCTGGATGAGTGCGACCCTCGCTACTGGATTCCTGCCCTTACGGCGATGGAGCATCTGGTAAGACAGGGCGTGCCGTTCGAGATCAACTGCGGAGCCGTGAACAGACGAAGGAAGAGGGAACTCTATCCGAATCGTTTCCTGCTCCGGCATCTCAGAGAGTTCGGCGGCGAAATCTTTATCAACTCAGACGCGCACGAGAAGAATCTCCTTAACGGCGGTTTCGATCTCGCTGTCCGGACAGCGAGAGAGTGCGGATTTACACATGTAAATATTTTCACGAAAGAGGACAGCGGCTACCTGCACACAAGACAGCTGGCTTTGGATATGCTATAATCTGATAGTCAGAATACTGTAAACGCGGCGCCTTATGGGAGCGGCAGAAAGGCGGATATCATGGCAAGATCAGCAATGGTATTAAGAAAGACGAAGGAGACGGATATCAGAGTCATCCTTGACCTCGACGGGACCGGCGTGTGCAAGGTCGATACCGGGATCGGGTTCTTCGATCACATGCTGAACGGATTTGCAAGGCACGGTATGTTCGATCTTGAGCTGACATGTGACGGAGACACCGAGGTGGATTCGCATCACACAATCGAAGACTGCGGTATCGTTCTCGGCGAGGCGATCCGGCAGGCGGTCGGCGATAAAGCGGGTATCCGTCGTTTCGGAAGTTTTATTCTCCCGATGGATGAGACACTGGTCCTCTGCGCGGTCGACCTTTCCGGCAGACCGTATCTCAATTATAAGGTGGATTTTACTGTGCCGCGCCTCGGTGAGATGGATACGGAGATGGTACGCGAATTTTTCTACGCGGTGTCCTACTCCGCAGCCATGAACCTGCACATCAAGATGCTCGACGGGCTGAACAACCATCACATCGCGGAGGCCGCTTTCAAGGCGTTCGGCAAGGCTCTCGATGAGGCGACCTCATATGATCCGCGTCTTGACGGTCAGGTCTGGTCGACGAAGGGAAGTCTGTGATTTTTGGAAAAGTTGCTTTTCAACTTTGGAAGGCAGCTTTTTTGCGTTGACGCCGGTTAAATAGGAGGCGGGCCTGCCGCCTCCTATTCGCTTAGATAAGAACCGGCGGAGCCTGCCGGATGAGAAGGGCAGAACGGATAAAGGATGGTAAATGAGACATGGAGAATGAGAAGGGGACAGCATTAAAAAAAGCAGGCAGAAGGCGCCTGCCAATACCCGGCCAGAGAATTGTCCGTTCGGTCCTCGCGGCGATTTTATGTGTCGTTATCTATATCCTGCGGGGGAGGAGCGGCGCGCTGTTCTATTCCATTATTGCCTCGCTGCAGTGTATCCAGCCGTATTCTTCCAATATGCTGAAAGTGGGGCGGAACAGGATCACCGGGACACTGATCGGAGCGTTCTGGGGAGCAATGGTCCTTTTCGGAGCGCTTTGGATCACGGGCGGTCAGTTAGAGTATGATGACACGCTTCTCTACTATCTTATACTGACTCTTTTTATCGGCGTTGTTCTCTACTCTACTGTCGTACTGAAAGTCACGGAGTCATCCTATTTTTCTGTTGTCGTGTTCCTCAGCGTTACGATGAATCACATTGGAGACGCCAACCCCTATCTCTTCGTATTCAACAGGACTCTGGACACGATCATCGGAGTGGGCGTCGCCGTGCTGGTGAATTCGGCGCATTTCCCGAGGATCAGGGATCGGGAGACTCTGTTCGTTTCCGGCGTGGACCATGTCCTGTTCCGGGAAGACCGCAATCTCTCTTCGTTCACCAAAATACAGCTGAACCGCTTCATCGAGGATGGCATGCTTTTTTCCGTCTCGACAAAGCAGACTCCTGCAACGGTGCGTGAGCTGACGGCCGGGATCGGTCTTCAGCTGCCGATCATCGCCATGGACGGGTCTGTGCTTTATGACATAAATTCACAGACTTATCTCCGCACCGTGACGATGGACAGTGAACTTGCCCGAAATATCACGGAGTACCTTCTTGGAGAAAATCAGCCGTATCTGGTAAATAAGGTGGAAGAGAACCTGCTGGTGATCTATTGCAGGGGAGTCAGGCTGAACAGTCACGAGCTGATCAAGGGCGGCGCGCAGGATCCGATCAACACGCTTTATATGAAAAAGAAGAATTCACCGTACAGGAATTACGTGAACACGGATCAGGATGTGGTGGATAATGTTCTTTATTTCATGATCATAGACCGCAGGGAAAAGGTGGAGGAAATCCATGAGCGGCTCATGAAGCAACCCTGGGCGGATCGGGTAAAACCCGTCTATGATACCTTTGACTGCCGGGAGGGCGAGCGGATCCTCCGGATCTATCCCTGCGAAGCGACGCAGAGGAAGATGCTTGAGGAACTCCGCCGGTATATTGGCGCTTCGAAGACAATGCTCTTCGGAATCCGGGAAGGGGAATGCGACGTGCTGATACCGGACGCCGGCGGCGGTTCTATGGCCCGGGAGCTCAAGAAAAGATTCGAGCCTGTCACGCTTGCGGGATGGCGCAATATCATCCATTTTTAAACAGCTGCGCAAGAAGGATGCTCATAGGAGAATTCTGAAAGGGGCTTGCGGCTTGGTTTTCGGGGAGACAGTTGCTTTCCGGGAACGGTGGATTCCAAAGGAGTATTAGTGATGAAAAAGCTGTCCGTTTTTTTATTCATATTTGTCATGATGTTCACGACAGCCTGCGGAGGCGTAAAGCAGGCTGCGCCTTCGGAGTGTACAACGAAAATTCACTTCTTATGTATCAGCAAGGACAATTCGGCGATGGACTGTATTGTCATAGAGAGCCGGGGGCGCTTTGGTCTTGTCGACTGCGGCTACTGGGATCAGCGGGAGATGATCACCAGGGCTTTGTCAGAGATCGGGGTGACGGAGGATAATCTGGATTTTATTATAGGAACACATGCGCACGCAGACCATATCGGCGCAATGAATTATCTTATAAAGACCTATCATGTGGAGCGGATGTATCTCATGCCGTTTACGGCCAACTGTCTCGTGAAGCCGGAAGAGTGGCTCGACGAGTCCTGGGCCAATGTCATGAAGACCGCGGATAAGATGGGTCTTCCTGTGGTCGATACGTTTGAAGAAGGCGCAGGCGAGACTCCGTGGAACCCGGTAAGTGACGAGAGCGGTCTTGCGGATGAGAGCGTCGCTGCGGCGAAGACAAAGCCGGCGGGACGGGGCAAGGCTCACAACCATTACACTGCGGATCCGCATTTTACGTTCGGCGACGCCGAAATCGACATCTATAATTATTCGCAGGACTATATGAAAGCGAAGGTCGAAAACGCCAATGACACGTCGCTGGTCGTCAAAGTCACCGCGGGAGGCCACACGGCTCTTCTGACCGGCGATGTTTCCAACGCAGGTCCGCGCGGGAAGGACCCCGGCCGCGACGAGGATGCGATCGCGGATCTGATCGGGCATGTCGATCTTCTGAAGCTGTCGCATCATGGGTATGGCTGGTATGATACGAATACGGTCGAAAATCTCAGGAAATATGACGCCGACTACATCGTACAGACCGGCGCTACGAGTATGCTCTTTACCGACGAGCCGAATACGTACGATGAGATCATTCGTGAAGTGAAAAAAGGCGTAAGCTATGTTTCCACCTTCTGGTATGACCGGCGGGTGATCGGCGGCGACGGTCTCTATGCGATCACTTATAATATGCGGGACCTCACTTCGAACGTGCCCGAAGACGTCCGTATTCTCGCTGTGAGCCGGGATGGAAGGAGCGTCATGATGAAGGGCGGACATATTTCCGATTATAAGTATGACGATAAAACCTATCTTTCCACCGGCAGCCGCAATGACTACGGAGTGGTCGAAGTCGATGGCATTCTCTATGAAATTGACAATAACAGCCGGATATTGAATGTAGTCGGATGAGGATAAGCTGCAGGTGATGTTATGATTGATGAATATGTGCTTTCGGGCGGCAAAAAGCTGCGTATGGGAATCACGACCGGTACGTGCGCGGCGCTTGCGGCTCAGGGAGCGGTCCGGATGCTTCTTACGGGCAGGCCGGCGGAAGAAGCGGTCCTTGTGACCCCGAAGGGGATCCGCGTGACGGAGCGTCTCCTTGATATCGCTATAGATGCAAATGCAGCCTCCTGCGCCGTCCGAAAAGACGCCGGCGACGACAGGGACGCGACGGACGGGATCCTGATCTACGCCAGGGCTGACTTTGCGGGCAGCGGTGAGGACCGGATCGAAATTGAAGGAGGCGCCGGTATCGGCCGAGTCACCCTCCCGGGGCTTGACCAGCCGGTCGGGGCAGCTGCGATCAATTCGGTTCCCCGCAGGATGATCCGGGAAGCGGCGTTAGAAGCCGCGGATGCGCTCGGCTATGACGGGGCGCTCCACATAACGATCTCTGCGCCTTTTGGCGCGGAAATCGCGAAAAAGACGTTCAATCCGCGCCTCGGTATCGAGGGCGGAATTTCTATTCTCGGAACAAGCGGGATCGTCGAACCGATGAGCCTTTCGGCCATGCTGAGCTCTATCGCTCTGGAGATCTCGCAGAAGGCAGCGATGGGCTCCCGACGGCTTATCCTGACGCCGGGAAATTATGGATTGAATTTCCTTGCCGGATGGCTGTCCGGGGATGATTCGCCCCGGATAGACGTGCCGGTCGTCGTGTGCGCGAACTTTATCGGCGACGCGCTCGATGCGGCGGCCGCGGAGGGATTTGAGGATGTACTGCTTGTCGGTCATATCGGGAAGCTGGTCAAAGTGGCCGGCGGCGTCATGAATACACACAGCCGGACCGCCGACTGCCGCATGGAGATCATCACCGCGCATGCGGCCTGCTGCGGCGCCGGTGCAGAGATCTGCAGAAAGCTCATGAAGGCCGCCACGACGGACGCCTGCATCGAGATCCTGAAAAAGAGCGGGCTGTATGAGACGGTGACGGAATCTCTGACTGCCGCGGTGGGGGAACGCCTTGCGCTGCGGGCGGAAGAGCGCATGAGAGTCGGCGCCGTGCTGTTTTCCAACCAGTACGGCTATATCGGGGAGACGGCAGGCGCCCGGGAAATCGTTCGGGACTGGAGGCGGTCTGGCCGGAAATTTTGAAATCTGGAGGCAGGAATGGTACATTTTGTGGGAGCGGGGCCCGGAGCACCGGATCTTATAACGATGAGGGGAGCGAAGCTGCTTCAGGGGGCGGACGTCGTGATCTATGCCGGCAGTCTCGTGAACCCTGCGCTGCTCGGTCTGTGCAGAGACGACACGGTCATTTTGAACAGCGCGGTGATGACGCTCGAAGAGGTCATCGCGAAGATGAAGGAAGCGGAAGCGGCCGGTCTTATGACGGTCCGTCTTCACACCGGCGATCCGAGCCTTTTCGGCGCGATCCGCGAGCAGATGGATCTTCTTGACGCGGCCGGCGTTCCCTACGACGTAACGCCCGGCGTGTCAAGTTTTTGCGGTGCGGCTGCAGCCCTTCAGACCGAGTACACGCTGCCCGGCGTCTCGCAGAGCGTGATCATCACCCGCCTTTCGGGCAGGACGCCTGTCCCGGAGCGGGAGCGCCTGCGCCGCCTGGCCAGTCACGGTGCGACGATGGTCATTTTCCTCTCAGCGGGCATGACGGAGAAAGTATCGGAAGAGCTGCTCCTCGGGGGCGTCTATACGGAGAATACCCCGGCGGCAATTGTTTACAAGGCGACCTGGCCGGAGGAGAAGGTCGTTCACTGTACGGTGGGAACACTCGGTGCGGCAGCTCTTGCGCACGGCATTTGCAAGACCGCGCTCATCCTGGTCGGGGACTTTCTTGCCGGGACGACTGAGCGGAGCCGGCTGTACGATCCGTCGTT
>JAZRKZ010000160.1:0-5613 GCA_045646565.1 Lachnospiraceae bacterium | reverse complement strand
ACTTTTCAGGTGACGCTTTCGCCATAAAGTATTGTTTTCGATTTCGACTTCGCAGCGATGAAAATTGAAAAGCTCTGCCGGTAAAAAATACCCCCGCGCAAAGACGCAGGGGTATTGTAAATTTCATAATGAAATCACAACCTCGGCGGGCGGCAATGCTTACTCCCCAGGGGGAACCTGCTGTCTTCGGCTTGATGCTTCATGATATTAACACGCGGCAAGCCGCGGTGTCAAGCTTTATTATATCAGATCTTTGTCGGGTTGACGCGGACGCCCGGGCCCATTGTGGACGCGAGTGTGATGGAGCGCAGATACTGGCCCTTGACTGCCGCCGGACGGACCTTGATCAGCTGATCAAGGAGAGTCTTAAGGTTCTCGGAAAGCTGCTCTTCTGTGAAGGAAGCCTTGCCGATCGGGCAGTGAATGATATTGCTCTTGTCAAGACGATACTCGATCTTACCGGCTTTGATTTCCTTGACTGCCTTAGCGACATCCATGGTAACTGTGCCGGCCTTCGGGTTCGGCATGAGGCCCTTCGGACCAAGGATACGGCCGAGACGACCGACAACGCCCATCATATCCGGCGTAGCAACGACGACATCGAAATCGAACCAGTTCTCTTTCTGGATCTTTGTGACAAGGTCCATCTCGCCGACGAAATCAGCGCCTGCTGCCCTTGCCTCATCCGCCTTTGCGCTCTTGGCAAATACAAGGACGCGG
This sequence comes from Lachnospiraceae bacterium, assembly GCA_045646565.1. GTDB lineage: Bacteria > Bacillota > Clostridia > Lachnospirales > Lachnospiraceae > Chordicoccus. Next base: position 4,893 of record JAZRKZ010000160.1, on the reverse strand, counting down.
ACGGACTTGCCTGTTCCGTTCGGAAGAACGACAGCGCCACGGACCTGCTGGTCAGCATGACGGCCATCGCAGCCTGTACGGATGTGGGCTTCGATTGTCTCATCAAATTTCGCAACTGCAGTCTTCTTTACAATGCCGACTGCCTCAGCCATGTCATAAAGGTTCTGGCGGTCATAACCCTTCAGGGCTTCTGCATACTTCTTGCCATGTTTCATTTTATTAACCTCCCTGTGGTACTATCGGGTTTTTCACCCTTCCACTCATTATCAATCTTCAGCTACTACAACGCCCATGCTGCGGCATGTGCCTGCGATGATGCTCATTGCGGCTTCAATGCTTGCTGCGTTAAGGTCCGGCATCTTTCTCTCAGCGATCTCTCTGAGCTGAGCCTGTGTGATCGTGCCGACTTTCTTCTTGTTCGGTTCGCCGGAACCGGACTGAAGATTAAGGGCCTTCTTGATCAGGACTGCTGCCGGCGGAGTCTTTGTGATGAATGTGAAACTTCTATCCGCATAAACTGTGATGACGACCGGGATGATATAGTCGCCCATAGCTGCTGTGCGGGCATTGAACTGCTTTGTGAAATCCATGATATTGACGCCGTGCTGGCCGAGAGCCGGGCCTACCGGCGGAGCCGGTGTTGCCTTGCCGGCCTGGATCTGCAGTTTGATATAGCCTGTAATTTTCTTTGCCATGACTTTGTTCCTCCTTACGTGGTAAATGTCGGGCCTTGGCGCCCTTCCACCATTCAAGACACGCCGTGTCTTACACTACTAATAAATTTGTTTGATTTGCCAAAATTATTTCTTTCTGACTTCGCCAAAACTGATTTCGACCGGAGTCGGACGGTTAAATAGATCCACATAGATCGTCACGGTCTGCTTCTGAGCATTGACAGCTGTGACCATACCTGTTGTATCTTTCCATGCACCGGCGAAGACCACGATCGTATCGCCGACTTCGAAATCCACAAGGTATTTCTGCTTCGGAGCAGGTTCGACCTTGCCGCCGCCGATACCAAGGTTCCTCATTTCATCCGGCGTGAGCGGGACCGGCTTGCTTCCCGGTCCGACAAACCCCGTAACGCCCCGGGTATTGCGGACAACATACCAGGTATCATCATTCATGATCATATTGATCAGCACATAGCCCGGAAACAGTTTTTTCTTCGTCGTCTTTGTGACACCGTTCTTTGTCTCCTGCACATCAGTCAGCGGGACTTTGACTTCGAGGATCTGATCCTCGAGATGCCTGTTCTCGATCGTCTTCTCGATATTGGCCTTGACTTTATTCTCATAACCTGAGTACGTATGTACTACATACCAGTTCGCTTCTGACATCTGCTACCTCTCAATACATTTATGAAGCTGCTGCCTTCCGGTCTCAGATCGACATCAGCCAGTTGACCAGCTGCAGGGCCGCGCTGTCAACTATCGTAATGATAACGCCCATAAGGACAGAGATGACGACTACAAGTCCGGTCTGCTTCTTAAGATCATCTGTCTTCGGCCACTGGATCTTGTTCCACTCCTGCTTTACACCCTTAAAGAAGCTGTTCTGCTTATCCTTAGGTGCCTTCTTGGAATTATCTGCCATTTAAATCACCTTAACCTTAATTACTTAGTCTCTTTGTGGATCGTGTGTTTGCGGCAGAACTTGCAGTATTTCTTCGTCTCCAGCCTTTCCGGATGCTCTTTCTTATCCTTCTTGGTATTGTAGTTACGCTGCTTGCATTCTGTGCACGCTAAAGTTATCCTTGTACGCACGGTTTTTCACCTCCAATGATAATCTTGCGGCCTTCCTAGATTCTCCCGTTTCTAAAAAACGAGAGCAAAAAAAAAGGACCTGTTTCTTGTCGCCATTTGATAATAGCACGAAGATAGAGGTCCGTCAAGTTCATTATTTTCTTTTTTATTGAAGCCCCGCTGCCTTCTACTGCGCCCTGAGCATACGCTCTTTCAGCCACTCCATGATATAGGCGTGGACATCCTCATAGTCGAGTTCGTTCAGGATCTCATGGCGGTCTCCCTCAAAAAAGCGGAGCTGCACATCCGTAAGTCCCGCTTTTATAAGGGCGTTGCAGGCTGTAATGACGCCCTTCTTGAAATTTCCGACCGGATCGCAGCCGCCGGAGACAAAGAGGACCGGAAGATCCTTTGGGATCTGCGCGATCAGCCGTCTGCTCTGGGCCTTCTGAACTGCCGTAAAGAGCGTATAATAGCCGTTGACTGTAAAGCAGAATGACGTCAGCGGGTTTTCGGCGTAGCGGTCGACCATCTCCTCATCATGTGTAAGCCAGTCATACGGCGTTCTTGCCGGCTCAAAGCTCCGGTTATAGGATCCGAGCGCCATATTGTTGAGAGTGCGGCTCCGGTGATGCCAGCCTTTTCTTACGGCGAACGGCCGGCACATATTCTTTCCGAACCGCAGCACCGGCGGAGGAGTACTGCCCGTGCCCGAAAGAATTACCCCGTCAAGCTCCTCTCCGTACATTCCCATATATTCCCGGGCAAAGAACGATCCCATGCTGTGACCGAGCAGAAAATAGGGAATATCCGGGTATCTCTTTTTCATGATGACCATGAGCCGCCTCATATCGGAGATGACCGCCCCGTTCCCGTCCTTTGCGCGGAAGAATCCGAGTTCCTCGTCGCTCGTGACCGACTGGCCGTGACCAAGATGATCGTTGCCGCAGACGACAAAACCCTGCCCGGCCAGAAATCGGGCGAACCGGTCATACCTGTCCACATACTCCACCATTCCGTGCGCGATCTGCATCACTGCGCGGGGCGTCCCTTCCGGGATCCAAAGGAGCACATGTATGTCTGTTTTTCCGTCAGACGAACGAAAACTTCTTGTCTGTTTCTTAACCATGATCTATCACCTTCGCCAAATACAGTTAAATCTATTTCTTCTTTTTAAAATACTTTCTCCAGAAATACCGGATAAAGAAATACAGTGTGGACGCAAACGCCGTCAGGTATCCGATCACGCCCAGGAACGGAATGCCAAGGACCCTGGGCTGCATATCCGTCAGGCACAGGATGCTCGACCCGATGAGCAGAGCGACAATGCACATACCGATGACCAGATTTCTGACCGCTGAAGCCACCATCATTTCAAGTTCAGGCGTCGTCTCGAGCTTCAGGTTGACTCTCGCCTGTCCTTCAAGATACTCCTGCATGATATCCGCCATAAGGAGCGGTATATCGATGCCCTTACGGATCGAGCGGGCCATATGGCGCCCGGTCCTTGCCAGTTCATTCTTCCAGTCGATATCCCGAAGCGTCGTATCCGCGACCGACGTGGCGGCGATTTCTATCATATTGATATCGGGACTGATCTCCGCGAGAACGCCTTCCATGTGCGCCATACCGCGGGCAAGCATCGTGAGTCCGTGCGGCATACCGATCTTGTTGGCTTTCATAACTTCCATCATCGCCTGCAGCGTCTCTGCCACATCGACCTGGCCCATCGACACTGTACCGTACTCCTCGATAAAATCCCGAAGATCTCTGTAAAGCTGATCCCTGTCCGGCTTCCCCCAGAACCGGCCGAGATCGAGCACCGCGTCCGTGACCATTGTGACGTCCTTCATCCCGATGCCGGAAACGCCCCTGACCATGATCCTGCGCTCGCGCTCCGTGAGCCGGCCCATCATGCCCATGTCGAGCCAGACGATCTTACCGTCGCGGATCTTGACATTTCCCGGATGCGGGTCCGCATGGAAAAATCCGTCGTCCATGATCTGGTGGATGTAGTTATTTGCAAATTTCTTTCCGATCTCCTCAAGATCATAGCCCGCAGCGATCAGCGCTTCCTTATCATTGATCTCGACCCCGTCGATATATTCCATGACAAGAACGCGCTGCGTTGTGTGCTCGCGATATAGTTTAGGGACATAGACGTAGCGGAACTGCGCGTTGTTCGCGGAAAACTCCTCAATATTCGCGGCTTCCTTCAGGAAGTCCATTTCCTCCTGGGCGACCATCCACATCTCATCGAGGACCATGTCAAGATCGACGATATTCCGGAGATTGCCGACCGGCGGCAGCCGGCGCACGGCGTTGTGCAGGAGACGGATGTCTCTCGCCATCGTGTCGTAGATACCTTTTCGCTCGACTTTGATCACAACGTCCTCACCGGTCTTCAGCTTTGCGCGGTGGACCTGGGCGATGGAAGCCGACCCGAGAGGGGTCTCGTCGATAGACGCAAAGACCTCGTTCCACGGTTCCCTGAAGGATCCCTTTATAACTTCCTCCACCTCCGTAAACGGCATCGGCGTCACTTCTGAAGTCAGCTTCATAAGTTCGTCGCAATAGGCTTTCGGGAGAATATCGGAGTGCAGGGACATGATCTGTCCGAGCTTGATGTAGGTGGGTCCCAGTTCTTCAAGAATCACGCGCAGCTTTTCCGGAGAAACGCCGCGCGTGATCTTATTTTGTGACAGTACTTCCCGGATCTCCCGGAAGCGCGCATCATTTTCCGCCTTCTGCTTCGCCTGCTCCGCTTTTGATCCAGGTTTTCTTTCATCCATTATTCTTGTGTCTCCGCCTTCGCTATCGCTTCTTTGAGTGCTTTAAGGTCCTCCGCGGAAAGGCCGGCTACGATGTCCGCAAATTTCTTTTCCGGTTCCGCGGCCTTCTGCGGCTCTTTCGTCTCCTGGATTTTGTGCTTCAGCTCCTGATTGAGGGCTTTTCCCTGTTCCACTGTGAGCTCACCGCGGTCTACGAGGTCCTTCAGGATCTCCTGTGACTTGTCAACTGTCAGAGCTGCCGCACCGACGCCCGCAAGAAGCAGCGTCCGAAGTCCGTCTGTAATCATCTTGTTGCCATCCATAGAATTCACCTCCATATATAGTTCAAGTCTCGCTCGCGGGACTTGGCGCGGGAT
>JAZRKZ010000159.1:0-3110 GCA_045646565.1 Lachnospiraceae bacterium | reverse complement strand
AAAGCTGTATTGTCTTCCTAAGACCGCTTGGCCTTCCGACTTGCAGTCTCTTTCGGCGCCTTGGCTCTCATCGCTCCGGCCTTCTTCTTTGACTCATAGATCTTATGGATCGCGTCCAGAATGTCATCCGCACCGGCGGCGTCTTTAATATCTGTCCCCTGATTTTTCGGCATAGTGAACTTCGAGAACCGTGTGTCGAGCTCCTCCGGATCATCGACCTTCGTGATGATCAGGATAATGCTGTCCATGCTGAGGGGCACCGCCTCCACGAGCAGCGGAGAGCCATCCACGCTGAAACCGAATTCACGAAAAGCCGCCTGCATCATATCCCGGAAGAGTTCCTGCGCTTTTTCTGATCCGTACGCCAGCTCGCTGAGACGTATGCTGCGTTCTGCCAGGTCCTCAGAAGTCAGTATGCATTTGATCTGATTATCATTTATCTTTTCCAGTTTCATATGATCCACTTTCTCATACCCTTGTTTTCGGCCGTGTGTCCGGGGAGAGTCCCGGTTTCACCGGCATGTCAGGGAGGGTATACTTAATTATATTATACCTCAGTATACTGATTGCTGTAAACGGGTGTTTTACGCTGTCCTGCCAATCACCTCGCATATAAGCTCAGACCATCTCGTATCAAAAAAAAGAGACCGCCTGGCAGGTGCGGTCTCTTTTTTCTTTAAAGGGAAGGAGTTCCGTCTCTCGACGGATAATGAAAAAGAAAAAGGTAATTGGCTTTGTAAGTTATTTATCTTACAGTAATCATATTAAATGTGGTTTATGAACCAGATATTAATAGTTTTCCAATTAACTATGAACTTTTCACACCCGCAATTCGGGGTTTTTCACTCCAAATATGAACGATTTTTGAACAGACCGGAACCGGCCGTAAAATATCGTTAATAAACTCCTGCGTTAATCGGCAAGTTTAAAAGCGTCATGCACCGCATAGGCAGCCCGCTCCGCATCCTTCTCGTCGATCAGGACCGTAACACGGATCTCAGATGTTGAAATCATGCTGATATTGATGTCCTCATTGTAAAGAGCCTCGAACATTTTCGCGGCAACGCCCGGGTTGGTCATCATGCCTGCGCCGACGATCGAGACCTTGGCGACATCCGCGCGGGTATCGATACCCTTGTACTGCAGACGTCCCTTGGCAGACTCGATTGCACGGATCGCGTCGTCCATTACGCCGTCATCGCAAGTGAAAGAAATATCCTTCGTTCCGTTGCGGCCGATTGAATGAAGAATCATGTCTACATTGATTTTTGCCTTTGCCTATACGTCAAACAGTTTGAATGCGATACCCGGCTCATCCTTGAGACCGATCACGGATACACGATCCGCGTTCTTATCCACAGCGACTCCGCTGACCAACATTTTCTCCACTCCGGTGTCCTCCTTTACAATGGTTCCTTCCGAATAATTCAGGCTTGATCTTACGACCAGTGTAACTCCGTATTTCTTAGCCATCTCAACTGAACGATTATGCAGTACGCCCGCACCGAGTGTGGCAAGCTCCAGCATCTCGTCATAAGTGATCATGGTCATTTTCTTCGCATTCCTGACCACTCGCGGATCTGCGGTATAAACGCCGTCAACGTCTGTATAGATCTCGCAGGCGTCGGCATGGAGCGCAGCCGCCAGAGCGACAGCCGTCGTATCGGAACCGCCGCGGCCCAGTGTTGTCAGATCATCATATTTGTTGATGCCCTGGAACCCTGTCACGATAACGATCTTGCGGTCTTCAAGCTCATGGCGGATACGTTCACGGTCAATACTCTTAAGGCGCGCGTTACCATACTGGCTTGTCGTGTGCATCGCGACCTGAAACGCATTCAGTGAAACAGCGCGGACACCGAGCGAATCCATCGCCATCGCCATCATCGCGACGGAGATCTGTTCGCCGGTCGTCATCAGCATATCAAGTTCTCTCTTCTGCGGCTTCGGATTCACTTTGTGAGCAAGTTCAATCAGATCATCTGTCGTCTTTCCCATAGCGGACAGGACGACCACGACATCATTTCCCTTTTTAAAATCCTCTACGCAGCGAATTGCCACATTCATGATTCGTTCCGGCGAACCAACAGATGTACCGCCGAACTTCTTTACAATAAGCATATGTCCTCCAAGCCGGGACGTCCGGCAGGCAGCGCAGCCGACACGGACCATTCCTCATCAAATGTATTTCATTACGCCCTGCGAATGCTCTTCTTCACCTTACCAGTCTTTTCAGAACTTTCACGGAACGCTTTTTCAGTCATAACAGAAGCCATAAAACCAAACTCATCATCGACGCCTTCAAGGCGGACCGGCGTGATATCGCCGAACTCTGCCCTCGCCTCATCCTCCGTGCCCGCAAAACGCACAAAGAACGCGTGCTCAATATCGTCTGTCGGCATGAGTTCCAGCTCTTCCCCTGTCCAGTCAGACGGAAGCGTCTTGTCCAGACTTCTCGCGATGGAGATCACATCACCCGCGACAGCGCTTGCTGTCGGAAGAGAGCCTGCTCCGCTGCCGTAGAAGATCGCGTCGCCGAGCGCGTTGCCGTGGATAAAGATCGCGTTGAGGACGCCCTCGACATTGTACAGCATGTTCTCACTGCCGACGAGCATCGGAGCGACCATCGCCCATACGCCGTGCTCTGTCTTCCTGCTGGAAGCAAGTAGTTTGATTTTCAGTCCCATGGCTTTTGCGTACTCAATATCGGTCGTATCGATATTGGAAATACCCTCTGTCACGACGTTCTGATAGGACACATGCTTTCCGTAAGCCATGGTGGAAAGGATGGCGATCTTTCTGCGCGCGTCATGTCCGTCGATGTCGGCTTCCGGATGCAGTTCTGCAAATCCCTTCGCCTGCGCAGCCTTAAGAGCCACCTCGAAGCTCTCATCCGCCACTGTCATCTGTGTCAGAATATAGTTCGTCGTACCGTTAACGATACCGGTCACCGCATCGATTTCATCCGCTGTCAGAGAAGAATCCAGCGCGTGAATGATTGGAATGCCGCCCCCGCAGCTTGCCTCAAAGAGGTAATTTATGTTGTTCGACTTCGCGATGTCGCGAAGCTCGACGCCGTGCTCTGCCACCAATTCCTTATTGGAGGTACA
>JAZRKZ010000158.1:0-5148 GCA_045646565.1 Lachnospiraceae bacterium | reverse complement strand
CTCCCCATGGGCACCACTGATAATACAGATGCCAGGTTCCCTTGTAATATGCAAAACCGTTCGGGTCGCTGGACAGACCTGTCATCGGCTGTACATGGTATTTCTGACGATAATTCGATGTCTGGATACGATCATAGAGATCTGTGATCTCGTCCGCGCTCTTCAGAACTCTGTAGCGCTCTTCAAGTGTCCATTGTTTCAAGGTAGCCACCTCCTAAGGAATATTTTACGTGAACGTTTAAGGACAGCTGCATAGTATGCCCTGCTGTCTCCTATTTTATATGACTATGGTAAAAATAACAATAAAAAGAGTTCGAAAAGCTTGAGAATTGTAGGAAAAGACGGGATTAATCTATTTGAAATATGCCTTTTAAGGATTATTTAGACTTCTTTCATTGAAATTTTTAAAATATTTAATATAATGATATACAAACTGAACATTGGCGCATATGCATTATCAATCAGAAGAGAGAGGGGATCACTATGATTATAAGCGAGAGGATTTTTCAGATTCTTAAGGCGAAAGGTATTTCACAGAAGGACTTTGCGATGGCGACAGGTATACCGCAGAGCACGATCAGCGACTGGAAGGGGAAACACGTTAATCCGGCTGCGGACAAGATCATGGTCATCTGCGATGTATTGGAAATAAGCCCGGCAGAGCTGCTGACCGGAACGGATGACAGCAGCAAGTGGAAAGTCGGTTTTATCGTACTTCGCCGGGATTCGGATGAATTCAGACTCCTTCAGGATATAAATGGACTTCCCTCGCATTACAAATGCCGTGTAATCGGATACATCGATGCGCTGAAAATGACTTTGGAAGAATAATCTGCAATCAGTTGGAGAGGAGTATATGGCTTCACAGAAGAGAAGACGGAAAAAAAAGCGGAATCTGACAGGAGCGTCTCTCATGAGGTTCCGGCTTGTCATGGTCTTTTGCGCAGTCCTGCTGTGCGTGACTACTGTAATGAATATAACGGCGGCAGGTCAAAAAAAGCGGGCTGATGATATTTATACGGATGTTGTCCTGATTGATGAGAGTGTGAAGACGACTGCGGAGACCGCCGCGGATCAGGCTGCGGCCGAGAAGGCCTCTGAGAGCGGCCTTGCTGAGGCGGCGACGGATTCGTCAGGGTCCGCAGCGGCGGAGACTTTATATGCTGACAAGCCGGATATCGACATAAACAGCTGGGAATATGTCCTGGCCAATCCCTGGAATTCGATCGAGGATTATAATCCGGATGTCGTGCAGATCGAGGATATTGAGGTCGACTACAGGATTCGTGACGCGATGGAGTCCTTTGTGGCGGATTGCCGCGCAGCCGGCAACGAAGTCTATCTTTCTTCCGGCTACAGAAGCTATGACACCCAGTCATATCTCTTCGAGAAGAAATGTCAGGAGTATGATGAGGAGACGGCGGCTACGATCGTGGCCCGTCCCGGAACTTCCGAGCACCAGACCGGCCTCGCCGCAGATATTACGGAAGGGTATTACGAGTATAAGAATGCTTCTCTTGAGGAGACGGACATGTACCAGTGGATGGAAGCCCACTGTCAGGATTACGGTTTTATCGTTCGGTTCCCGAACGGCAAGGAAAATATCACCGGTATTATCTATGAGCCGTGGCATTTCCGTTATGTCGGCGTGGAGGCGGCAACTTATATTAAGGAACACGATCTGACTCTCGAAGAATTCGTCGCGCTCTATAAAGAAGTGAACGGTCCTGAGAATTAAGGGGATCCGGAGATAAGAACGCCGGGTCTTAGTGTGGAATTATGTCAGCTCGTCCTGACCCGGATTCCGCGCAAGTCCCACGAGGAAGACGTGAACGGAAAAAATAAAGAATTGGTAAAAATCCATAAAAGTTTGTGAACGTTTTAAAAAAAAATTGATAATTTTGGGTTAAAGGTATTCCTTTTTTGTAGATTTCAGATATACTTTGTCTTAGGGTTTTTGCATTTGAATCAAAATCAAAGTAGAAAGGCAGGTAACAAAATGAAGTTAAAGGACGGTTTGAGAACAATTTTTCTTGCAGGCGTCGGCGCTGTGGCCATCACGGGCGAGAAGGCTTCTGTCATCATCGATGACCTCGTAAAGAAGGGCGAACTGACAGTGGAAGAGGGAAAAGTCCTTAACGAAGAGTTCACGAAGAAGGCGAAAGAGAATCTGACACCGGAGAACATTCAGAAGAATATCAAGGAAGTGATCGCTGTTGTCGACAAGATGACAAAAGAGCAGCGCGATGCTCTTCGCTCCATTCTTGACCGCGCGGAGAAGAAGGAGAAAGAGGAAGCAGCGGAAGAAGCCGAGGAAGTCATCGATGCGATCGTAGATGCAACGGTCGAGGATGATACAGTCGAGGCGGAAGACGCTGAGCTCGATCAGCCGGTCGTCGACGCAGTAGCCAATGGAGACGCCGAAGCCCTTGTCGATGCAATCGAGACCGTTGACGAGATGGTAGAGGCCGCCGTATGCGACGATACAGAAGAAGCCGCAGAGGATGTCGACCTTGAGAAGCCGGTAGCTGATGCGGTTGCCGGGGAATAATTCGAACCGATCAATGAATGATATCGCTGCCCGTGCAGCGTCGTTATATCCGAAAGACAAAATTATTGTCTTATGAATGTGACGGCGCTGGGCGGGCAGCTTTATTTTTCATCGCACAATGTGAAGCCTTACAGATTCCGGCTTTCGATTGTCATGAAGTACTTGACAAAACCGGAAGTCTGATGCAATAATAGCACTCATAAAAGGTGAGTGCTAACAAAAGGAGGTGAAAACATGGCAGTAGTACCGGTTTATAACAGTGTCCTTGTACCTGAAAGTACATTTGTATTGCAGACAGACTATTATAAGAAGATGACGGGTAAGGTTCCGAATCAGGGCGAGAAGGTGACCGTGATCCTGTGCCGCGAGAACCTGCCACGGGAAGAGCTGACCGAGGACAGTTTTTATCCGATCGGCGTGCAGGGTTCGATCTCCGAAGTCAATCATAACGGCTACATTGTGATTCGAACGGGGAGCCGCGTGAATCTGAATGAAATTACCATTTACAATGACCACAGTATTGACCTTGATATAACGAAGAGAAAGGACATCGACGATCTTGATCCCGATGTGGCAGAGGAGAGGCTGAAGAATCTCAAGAAGACTCTCTTTAAGTATGCGGAGAGCTTTGAGAATATTCAGGTCTCCAGGGCCTTTATCGCCCAGTGGCATTCTGTGGGAGAGATTGTCTCCGCGATGGGTCCGTGGCTCATGAATTCCGCCAAGGAGCGCTATGCGGTCCTTGCTGAGGACAGCAGGGCGGCGCGTCAGGAACTCATGGAGAACATGATCTATGAGAACTTTGAGGCATACAAGATCAACAGTGAGGCGGAAAGCGCACAGGAGGAAGAGCACAAGAAGATCTATCGCGAGGCGGCGATCAAGAAACAGATGGAGTATCTGCAGAAAGAGCTCGATGAGATGCACCCGGAGGAGGTGACGGAGCTTCGGAAGTTCGAGATCAGGATCCGGGAGTCCGGGATGAACGAAACCGCCCGCAAGGAAGCGGAGAAAGTCCTGAACCGCCTGAAGCAGGAAGGCCAGAACAGCGCTGAGTCCGGAATGCTCTACGATTATCTCGACTTTATTCTGAGTCTTTCCTGGCAGAAAGAGAAAGCGCAGAATATCGACCTTAACGAGGCGGAAGCGATTCTCAATGAGACCCATTACGGACTTAAGAAGGTCAAGATGCGGATCATCCAGCAGATCGCGGTCATGAATCTCAAGAGACAGCAGTCCGGCTCGATCCTGTGTTTTGTCGGCGCTCCCGGCAGCGGCAAGACGTCGATCGGTCAGGGCATTGCAAATGCACTCGGCCGCAAATATGTCCGCGTCAGCCTCGGCGGAGCCCGCGATGAAGCGGACATCAGAGGCCACAGAAGGACCTATATCGGGGCAATGCCGGGCCGGATCATGGACGGCATCGCCAAGAGCGGAGTGTCAAATCCGGTCATGGTGCTCGATGAGATCGATAAGCTCGGCGTGTCCTACAACGGCGACCCGGCCAGCGCCCTTCTCGAGGTACTGGACCCGGAGCAGAACAACACATTCACGGACCACTATATGAATGTGCCGTACGACCTTTCGAATGTGCTTTTTATCTGCACAGCGAACACGCTCGATACGATCCCGGCGCCGCTCCTCGACCGAATGGAGATCATTCAGTTCCAGGGCTATACTCCAAAGGAGAAGTATGAGATCGCAAGGCGGCATCTTCTGCCGAAAGCGATGCGCGCGGTCGGCATCCGGGAGGAAAGCCTCAGGGTCACGGATGAGGCAATCGATGAAATCATCAGCGACTATACAAGAGAAGCCGGCGTCCGCGGTCTCAAAAAGCGGCTTGACACGCTCTGCCGCATGGCTGCGGTCGACATTGTCCGGGGCAAAGAGGACCAGCTTGTTATTGACAAAGACAATTTGAGGGAGTATCTTGATATGCATCCGATGCGTCACGGCCTTGTCAAGAATACGGCACGGCCGGGCGTTGTGACCGGCCTTGCCTGGACGCAGGTCGGCGGTGAGGTCCTGTTCATTGAGACTCTGTTCACCAAGGGGAGCGGCAAGAGCGTCATTACCGGCCAGCTCGGCGATGTCATGAAGGAGTCCGCGCAGATCGCGGTCAGCCTTGTCAAGTCGATCTTCCCGGAAAAGACGGAACTGTTCAGTGAAAACGATCTTCACATTCACGTGCCGGACGGAGCGACGCCGAAAGACGGACCGTCTGCCGGCATTACACTGACGACGGCCCTGTCGTCACTCATCACCGGCGTTCCGGTCAGCCCGCAGGTGGCGATGACCGGAGAAGTTTCACTGCAGGGTGATGTGAAGCCGATCGGCGGCCTGCCGGAGAAGCTGATGGCGGCCCAGCGGGCGGGCGTCCGCAGGGTGCTGATTCCGCGGGAGAATGTCGTGGATCTGAAGGACGTGAGCGCGGAGATCCGGGACCAGCTGACGATCGTGCCGGTGGAGACGGTGGCCGAGGTCCTGCTTTCCGACTGGAGGGACAGCGGCCCGCAGGCATAAGCCGGCCGGACGAAAACCCCGGTCCGGGGCCTGCGCGCCTGGGAGCTGCGCGCTGGGTGACAGCGTGTCGGGCA
>JAZRKZ010000157.1:0-8893 GCA_045646565.1 Lachnospiraceae bacterium | reverse complement strand
TTATGAAGAAAAAACTTATGGCAGTTCTCGTAGCCGCAGGCATGGTCGTATCCATGGCAGCGTGCGGCGGATCATCGGCGCCGAGCACACCGGCTTCCACAGCAGAGACAGTTGAGTCTTCTGCAGATGCAGTAGAATCCGCTGCAGACGCAGCAGAATCTGGTGTCGCTGAAGAGACAGGCGATCTTGTCACAGTGACTCCGGGCAAGCTCACAATGAGCACAAATGCAGCATTCCCGCCGTACGAGATGACAACAGACGACAACGAGCTTGAAGGTATTGACATTGAGGTCGCCGGTGCGATCGCCGAGAAGCTCGGTCTTGAACTTCAGGTAGATGACATGGATTTCGATGCAGCCCTTCTTGCAGCTCAGCAGGGTAAGAGCGATATCGTTATGGCTGTTGTTTCCGTCACGGAAGAGCGCCAGAAAGTCATGGAGTTCTCCAACTCCTACGCGACAGGCGTTCAGGTCATCATCGTTAAGGAAGGCTCCGATATCGCATCCGTTGACGATCTTGAGGGCAAGATGATTGGAACACAGCGCGGCACAACAGGCAATCTCTACTGCACAGACGATTACGGCGAAGACAGCATTACGACTTATGACAATGGTCTTACAGCTGTTCAGGCTCTGAACAACGGTCAGGTCGACTGCGTTGTTATCGACAAGGAGCCGGCAAAGGCATTTGTTGCTGCCAACCCGGGGCTTACGATCCTTGAGACAGAGTATGTTTCCGAGGACTATGCAATCGGTATGGCAAAGGGCAATACAGCACTCCTTGAGGCTGTCAACGGAGCACTTACTGAGCTTCAGGCAGACGGCACGGTCGACGCGATCATTGCCAAGTATATCAACGCTGAATAATTGCCGGTCAAATATTAAATAGGTTTAGCTTCCGGATCCGATGACGACTTCTTGTGCGCGTTGGATCCGGTTTCTTTCATCAGTTGGATTTTTATAGAAAGGACGGTTCGGAAAATTGGCTGAGTCTTATGAAGCCCTTTCACAGCTCTTAACGAGCGGAGAAAAGCTGAGCTTTTCACAGAACTTTTTCGTGAAATTCTATCAGGCCTTCTTGTACAATGACCGATGGCAGCTCTATCTGACAGGCGTCGGCACCACGCTTCTCGTAACGGCGCTTGCCCTTATCCTCGGTATTCTGCTTGGAACGTTCGTCGCTCTGGTGCGTACGGCCCACGACCAGCAGCGTTCAAAGAAGAACATTCTGCTCGGAATTTTAAATATCATTTTCAAGATCTATGTCACGATCATCCGCGGTACGCCGATGATGGTCCAGCTGCTCATCATGGGTATGGTCGTCTTCTCCAGCAGCCGTAACTTTACCATGGTCGGTACGCTGACGCTGGGAATCAACTCAGGCGCTTATGTTTCCGAGATCATCCGCGGCGGTCTCATGGCTGTCGATCCGGGGCAAATGGAAGCCGGCCGCAGCCTTGGTCTCAACTACATTACGACAATGGTCCAGATCATTATTCCGCAGGCAATCAAGTCCGTACTGCCTGCGCTCGGAAATGAGTTCATCATTCTTCTGAAGGATACATCCCTCATCACTGTTATCGGCGGCAAGGAGCTGCTGTACGCGGCCCAGGGTATTATGAACCGGACTTACGAGGCGATGTTCCCGCTGCTCATTACGGCGATCATCTACCTCATTCTGGTCATGATCTTTACCTATCTTCTCGGATTGTTTGAAAGGAGGCTGAGACAAAGTGATCGACGTTAAGAACCTTCAGAAAAAGTTTGGGGATCTTGTGGTCCTCGACGGAATTGATCTCAAGGTCGAACAGGGCGATGTAATCGTTCTGGTCGGACCTTCCGGCTGTGGCAAGTCGACATTCCTGCGCTGTCTCACGCATCTTGAGGAGCCGACAGGGGGACAGATCTTCCTTGACGGAAAAGAGGTGATGGACAGGGAGATCGACAACATCCGCTCCAGAATGGGAATGGTGTTCCAGCACTTTAATCTGTTCCCGCACATGACAGTCAAAAAGAACATTACGCTCGCGCCGGTCCTGCTTCGCAGAAAGACGCAGGCGGAGGCCGACAAACAAGCGATGGATCTCCTTGAGCGCATCGGTCTTGCCGACAAGGCGGACGAGTATCCGAACATGCTCTCCGGCGGTCAGAAGCAGCGTATCGCGATCGTCCGGGCGCTCGCTATGGATCCGGAGGTGCTGCTGTTCGATGAGCCGACCAGCGCCCTCGATCCCGAGATGGTCGGCGAGGTCCTCGAGCTCATGAAAAGGCTTGCCAAGAAAGGCATGACGATGATTGTCGTCACTCACGAGATGGGATTTGCCAAAGAAGTCGCCACGAGAGTGATCTTCATCGACAAGGGCAAGATCCAGGAGGATAAGCCGCCGCTCGAGTTCTTCTCGAATCCGGAGAATCCGAGACTACAGGATTTCCTCTCCAAGGTGCTTGTATAATTTAATACACATACTGAACTAAAAAGCCGCTCAGCGCGGCTTTTTTAATATGGTTCATCCGACTTTTTGTTCGACAATTCATCTATCTATTGATATATTGTTGTTATATTGCTGCTGTATTATAAGCGCTTTCCGTCCGCCCGATCAGGGTAAGGAGAAGCCGTCTGCTGTATACGGATGTGGGAAGCGAAGATGGTCAGGGAGGTTTTGACATGAGCAATAAAAAGGCAGTGCCGGGGACGGGCGGTAATAAGTACGTTCCGTTCGCTGAGAGGACCGGCGATACATCTAAAGTATATTTCACAAGAGATCTCTCTGAGGAGGGACTGAAAAAGATTTATGAAAGGGTGGCAGAAGGCCTTGACGGAAAACTGGCTGTCAAACTGCACACCGGAGAGGCCAAGGGGCCGAATATTATCCCGCGTCCCTGGGTACGCGCCCTGATCGAGGAGAAGCTTCCGGGAGCGACTATTGTAGAGACGAATACCTACTATGAGGGTTCCCGCTACACGACGGAGCAGCACCGCGAGACGCTGAAGATCAATGGCTGGACATTCTGCCCGGTCGACATCACGGATGAGGTTGGCGTTGCGACGTTCCCCGTCGCGGGCGGCAAATGGTTCGATGAGATGCACGTCGGCAAGAATCTCCAGAACTACGATTCATTCCTTGCGCTGACCCATTTTAAAGGGCATGTGCAGGGCGGCTTCGGCGGTTCCAACAAGAATATCGGCATTGGCTGCGCGGACGGAAGGATCGGCAAGAAAGAGATCCACACAACGCCGGGCCAGCCCAATATGTGGGATATCAGAAAAGAGGAGCTGATGGAGCGCATATGCGAATCCACGAAATCGACGATCGACCACTTCGCAGGCCACATTTCCTACATCAACGTCATGCGGAACATGTCGGTCTCCTGCGACTGCGAAGGCGTCGAAGCTGAGCCGGTCGTGACGCCGGATGTCGGCATTCTTGCTTCCAAAGATATCCTCGCGGTCGACAACGCCTGCATCGATCTGGTCTACAGTCTGCCGGACGGCGGCGGGAAAGCTCTCATCGAGCGCATTGAGACACGCCGCGGCCTGAGGCAGCTGTCCTACATGAAGGAACTTGGCATGGGCAACGACCGCTACACGCTCATCGATATCGACAATGACGACAGGGAAATCACGGCAGCGGAGGCTGTCTGCGATATCCGTCCGGGCTGGACGCCGGACCGCTTCAACACGTTCTACGGCAGAAATAAGAGGCGAAAGGACGTATAATTAGTAAGACTGCGGGAGCAGTCTGAGATTTATACAGGCAGCTTGGCAGCTTCAGATCCCGCAGGGATCTGGGGCTGCTTTCATGTGGAGGGTCCGGCGTGATTCGCAGAAAAGGGATTGCACCCAAATCGTGCCTTGTATTATAATTAACGACACATGCCTGACTGTGCTGACGATATATGCATTCCGGAAGGTGAGAGCATCTTGTCCCGCAGTCGCCTGCAGAACGTGACACACGTGATTGCGCAACACAGTGCGAAGAATTGTAGGAGCAATTACCCGGAACGTGACTGCGTGAAAGGAGTTTACTATGATAGGTGCCGAGGCGCTTGTAAAATGTCTGGAACTGGAGAACGTGGAAATCGTTTTCGGCTATCCGGGGGCAGTGATCTGTCCTGTTTTTGACGCGCTTTTGGACAGCGACATCAAAGTGATCCTCTGCCGCCAGGAGCAGAACGCCGCTCATGAAGCGAGCGGGTACACCCGGATCTCGAGAAAGCCCGCTGTGGCGATCGCGACGTCCGGTCCCGGCGCGATCAATCTGATGTCCGGTATCGCGACAGCTTACGCCGACTCGATCCCGATGATCTGCATCACGGGCCAGGTCGACTCCAAACTCATGGGAACAGACGGTTTCCAGGAATCGGATGTCGCCGGTTCGGTCGAGTCTTTCGTGAAATACAGCTATATTGTGCATGATGCAGATGACATCCCCCGCATCATGAAGGAAGCCTTCTATATTGCCCGGTCGGGTCGTCCCGGACCTGTCCTTATTGATCTGCCGGTCGATGTCCAGGACAGTGAGGTGAGCGATTTTTCCTATGACGAAAAAGTGCAGCTTCGCACCTACAAGCCGACGGTAAAAGGTCATCCGCTGCAGATGCAGAGAGTCCTCACAGCCCTTGCGGAAGCCCGGCGCCCGCTCCTCATTGCCGGCGGCGGCATTCATCTTGGCAACGCCGTGCCCATTTTCACGGAATTCGTGGAGAAATACCGCATACCGGTGGTCTCGACGATGATGGGCATTTCCACGCTTCCGACGGAACATCCGCTCTATTTCGGCATGGTGGGAAACAACGGTCACGCCTTCGGAAATATTGCGATGCGGGATGCGGACCTGATCATCATGGCCGGCGCTCGTGTCGCTGACCGTACGATCCGCGATCCTATGCTGATTGAGAGAAAACAGCTCGTTCACATCGACGTCGATCCTGCCGAGATCGGCAAGAACGCCGGCCCTACGATTCCTCTCGTCGGCGATATCCGGAACGTGCTGAAGGATTTCTGCGAGCGAGACCCGCAGGTCTACTACGATGAATGGGTCTCTTATCTGGTCGGGGCAAGAGCGTCGTGGATGCGTGATTTTAAAGCCAGAAAAATACCGAGCGGAATCGATCCGGAGCGTTTCATGCGTGCGCTCTCGCAGGCTATGGACGACAATGCGGTCTATGTCGCGGACGTCGGCCAGAACCAGCTCTGGTCCTGCTCCTATGTCGTTGTCAGGAACGGCCGTTTCATGACGTGCGGCGGTATGGGCACCATGGGCTATGCGCTGCCGGCGGCGATCGGCGCCAAACTCGGCGATCCGAAACGTCAGGTCGTCGCTGTGTGCGGCGACGGCGGTTTCCAGATGACGATGATGGAGCTTGCGACAGCAAGACAGTACGGCGTCCCGGTCAAGCTTGTCATTATCAAGAACGGAACTCTCGGACTCGTCTATCAGTATCAGCACTTCCACCATCATGACAGGTTCTGCGCGACGATCCTTGAGGGAGATCCGGAGCTGAAGTATCTTGCCATGGCGTATGGTATGAAATATTTGCATCTCGACAAAGGCGTCGATACCGATCTTGTGATTGAAGAATTCCTTCGTGACGGAGATGAATCCGCAATCCTTGAGTGCGTTGTCGACCCGGACGCATTGGCGTGAGAAAGGAGGAGGCCATATGAGACGGATCTATTCAGTTCTCGTTGAGAACCGGGCAGGCGTGCTTTCGAAAGTGGCGGGCCTTTTCTGGAGAAGGTGCTTCAATATCGAGTCTCTGGCGGTCGGTGAGACGGACGATCCGCATGTCTCCAATATGATCATAGTGAGTTCGGGGGACGGCCGTATCCTGGAGCAGATCGAAAAACAGCTCAATAAGAAGATCGATGTGATCAAGGTCAAGACATTTGATGAGTCTGAGAGTGTCAGCCGCGAACTTATGCTGGTCAAGGTACGCTACTCCCGAAATAACAGGAAAGATCTGATCGAGATCTGTCAGCTCATGGGCGCGACCGTCATCGATCTTTCCGACAGTCTGATGACGATCCAGTTCTGCGACACGCCGGAGAGGGTGGCCCTCTTCCTGAAGATGCTGAAGAATATGCGGATCGTGGAGATCACGAGGACCGGTATGCTGGCCCTCACAAAGTGTATGGAGTCGTCGGTGCCCGCTGAATGATCAATGCCATTGGCGTCGAATACATCCGGACAGGCCCTAAAAAGCGGAGGAGTCGCATGTTTTACCTGATTGATGAGAAACTGGTACCAACATCGCTGAAGATGTGCATGAAATCGGATAAGCCGTATGTCGCCGTAATGACATCGGCGGAGTGGAAACTGGAAAAAGACGCTTTTCGAATGGGTATCGATCTTGATATCGAGTATGACCGCATACACACAACGAAGGCGGAGGTGAACATCGATTCACTGACCGGCGGTTTTACGATTCCGGATAAAATAAATGTTCATAAGGTGGATCATGAGTTTACATTTGCTCTTGACGAGAAAGGCGTCGTATTCATCGACGATGACGGCCTTGCGTCCCAGATCGTGACAGAGCTTAAAATGACGAGGAAATGGAGATTTCCGAGTTTCGAGCGCTTCCTCTACGATTTTCTGAACAAGATCGTATTCGGGGATCTCGCGTATCTGAACAATGTGGAGGACGAACTCGCCCTCATCGAGGACTCGATCCTTGAGCGGAAAGCCTCCACGGATTCGGTCGCGAGGATATCGGAGATCCGCCGCGCGCTGCTCCGCCTGCGCACCCATTATGAGCAGCTCATGGATCTCAGTCAGGAATTCTATGAGAATGAGAATAACTTCTTTTCCGAGAAGAACCTGCGCTACTTTGATATGTTCACAGCCAGGGTGACGCGGCTTCAGGCAATCGTCGGATACCTGCAGGACTATTCTGTGCAGGTCCGCGAGCTCTACTCATCCGCGATCGCCGTGGAGCAGAACAACAATATGGCTGTATTGACGTTCGTCACGGTCGTCTTTACGCCGCTGACCGGGCTGGTCGGCTGGTATGGAATGAATTTCAAGTACATGCCGGAACTGGACTCGCCGGCAGCCTACCCGATCGTCATCGTGGTCAGCATCATGATGGTCATCGGAGGAATTTACTATTTCAAGAAAAAGAAATGGTTGTAGAGGGAGGAGAACACTGTATGAAGATACACGGGCTTCAGAAAATGACGCTGCTCGACTTTCCGGGGCGGGTCGCCTGCACGGTCTTTCTCGGACAGTGCGATTTCAGGTGTCCTTTCTGCCACAACTATGAACTGGTCGACGGGTCCGCACCGCCTGTCATGGACGAGGAAGAGCTGTATGCGTTCCTCAGGAAGCGGAAAGGCCTTCTTGACGGCGTGGCCATTACCGGTGGCGAGCCCTGCCTGCATCAGGGGCTTTACGATCTTATGA
Organism: Lachnospiraceae bacterium; assembly: GCA_045646565.1. Taxonomy (GTDB): domain Bacteria; phylum Bacillota; class Clostridia; order Lachnospirales; family Lachnospiraceae; genus Chordicoccus. The sequence continues at coordinate 1,485 of JAZRKZ010000157.1, read as the reverse complement.
GCAGGATCAGGCAAATGGGATACGACATCAAGCTCGATACGAACGGCAACCACCCGAAGCTCCTAAAAAAGATCCTCGACGCCGGACTGGCGGATTACGTGGCCATGGATATTAAGAACAGTCCGGAAAAATACGCAATGACGATCGGCAGGGAATCATTTGATCCCGCATGCATCTGCGAGAGTATCCGGCTGCTTGGGGAAGGCAGATGCGACTACGAATTCCGAACGACAGTCGTCAGAGAATTCCATGAAGCCTCCGACTTCGATGAGATCGGAAAGATGATCGAAGGCGCGCCGAGGTACTTCCTGCAGAAATTCACGGACCGCGATTCGGTCCCGTTCGGGAATCTGCACGCGCCGACGAACGAAGAACTGGAACTCTTCGCGGAGCGCGCACGAAAGTATGTCAGGGAAGTTCAGCTCCGCGGCGTGGAGTGAAGCGGCGGGCGGTTCATGCAATTCGCACGAAAAATGAGGGGACAAATATAGTATTTAGGAAGAAAACCACTATATATAGTGTTTTTGACGAAAATTAATGGAAGATATTGATTTTATCACTTTCGAGTGATAGTATTGTAACGGTCGCTGCGGCGACCGTTCTGTTGTGTTGATGCGGGTTTTGATACCACTATAGGACTTGTGTCTGCATAGAAATAAGACACATATGAACTGTATGTCGGATAAATCAGACAATTACGAGGAGAGGGACGAGATATGTATAAAGTTATAAAGAGAGACGGCCAGATCGCGGAGTTCGAGATCAGCAAGATAACGGATGCGATCACGAAGGCCTTTGATGCACTGAACAAGCAATATCACAAGAGCGTCATCGAACTCATCGCGATCCATGTCACCGCGGATTTTGAGAGCAAGGTGATCGACGGTCAGATCAGCGTGGAGAGCATCCAGGACAGTGTTGAGAAGGTGCTTTCGGAAGCAGGCTACGCGGATGTGGCCAAGGCCTATATTCTCTACCGCAGACAGCGCGAGAAGGTCCGTACCGTCAACCCCGCCCTCCTCAACTACAAGGAGATCATAGACAACTATCTGCAGATCAACGACTGGCGCGTCAAGGAGAACTCCACGGTCACTTATTCCGTCGGCGGTCTGATCCTTTCCAACTCCGGCGCGATCACAGCCAACTACTGGCTGAGCGAAGTCTATGACGACGAGATTGCCAAGGCGCATCGGAGCGCGGCAATCCATCTGCACGACCTGTCGATGCTCACCGGTTACTGCGCCGGTTGGAGTCTGAAGCAGCTCATCAAGGAAGGTCTCGGCGGCGTACCGGGAAAGATCACATCCTCCCCGGCGTGCCATCTCTCCACACTCTGCAACCAGATGGTCAATTTCCTCGGTATCATGCAGAACGAGTGGGCAGGCGCGCAGGCATTTTCTTCCTTCGATACATATCTCGCTCCGTTCGTGAAGGTGGACAAGCTGGACTACACCGGCGTGAAGCAGTGCGTGCAGAGCTTTATCT
>JAZRKZ010000156.1:0-6052 GCA_045646565.1 Lachnospiraceae bacterium | reverse complement strand
TCATCGTCATGGTGATGATGCTCGTGCTCGTCGTCATCATCGTCATGATGGTGATGCTCGTGCCCGTCGTCATCATCGTCATCGTCATGATGCTCGTGTTCATCGTCATCATCGTCATCCGGGTTCTGGATCGCCTCGATCCAGCCGGCGGACTCCATGGATTTTTCGAGGTCGAAACGACCTGTGTTGAGAACGTCGGCGATGCTGACTTTGGCGTAATTGGCCTCGATGATCTCGGCGCTTGTCTGCAGGCTGCGGACGATCTCCTTCAGCAGACCGAGCTGCTTCGGCGTGACCATATCCACCTTGTTGAGAAGGACGGTGTTGCAGAACTCGAGCTGCTGGATCAGCAGGTTCTCGATATCTTCTTCCTCGATGGATTCCTTTGTCAGGCTTCTGCCGTCCTCGAACTCATCGTGCATGCGTGCGCAGTCGACGACAGCGATGATGTTGTCGAGTACCATCGGAATGCCTGTGTAGGTGCTTTCTTCGCAGATGTCAGCGATGGTCTGAGCAATCGGGATCGGCTCGCAGATGCCGGAAGCCTCGATGATGATATAGTCATATTTCCTTGTTTCAGCCAGTTCGCTGAGCTGATTGGCAAGATCGTCTCTCAGAGTGCAGCAGATGCAGCCGTTGGTCAGCGGAACGAGGTTGCTGTTTTCCTGCGTGACAACGCCGCCCTTTTCGATCAGGTCCGCATCGACATTGACTTCGCCGATGTCGTTGACGATGACTGCGGCGCGGATGCCTTCGTCATTTGCAAGAATGTGATTCAGAAGAGTCGTCTTGCCGGCACCGAGATAACCGGTGATGAGGGCGATCTTCACTGTGTTGTTTGCGCTCATATATGTACTCCTTTCATAATGGGGCCTGCCCGTCGCGGCAGCCCGGGCTGGATTTACCAACTCAGAATCCCTTCTATTTTCGCACCTTATTTTACTTTGTCAAGACTCAATCAAAAAACAGGGTAAAGGCTCGTGTTTTTACTGTTGATTTTGTCAGGGACATCGGGTATAATAACCGGGTATGGAAACAGATATGAAGTACATGCGCCAGGCGATCAGTCAGGCGAAGAAGGCGTATGCGTTGAATGAGGTCCCGATCGGGTGTGTGATCGTTCACGACGATAAGGTGATCGCCCGGGGATACAACCGGCGTAACACAGATAAGAGCACGCTGGCCCACGCTGAGATCACGGCGATCCGGAAAGCGGCGAAGAAGCTCGGAGACTGGAGGCTTGAGGAGTGCACGATCTATGTGACGCTTGAGCCGTGTCCCATGTGCGCGGGCGCGATCGTGCAGGCCAGGATTCCGTACTGTGTGATCGGGTGCATGAATCCGAAGGCCGGGTGCGCGGGATCTGTCACAAACCTTCTGGAGATGGATGGCTTTAATCATAAGGTGGCTGTCCGGCGGGGGGTCCTTAAGGAAGAGTGCAGTGAGATGCTGAAGACGTTCTTTAAGGAACTCAGGAAGCGTGACGCCGAAATTAAAAAGTTGAAAACTGCGTTGAAAGACAGGGAGTTCATCACGGGCGCCGCTGATTACTGATGCAGTTCATATATGGAGAAGTATCGAAGTGGTCATAACGAGCCGCACTCGAAATGCGGTCATCGGGTAACCGGTGCATGGGTTCGAATCCCATCTTCTCCGCTTGGGACGCTGCGCGGGCAGCGTCCTTTTACGTTAAAATGTTTAAGTGTTTGTGGTGAACTGGAAAAACATGTGATAGAATGGTTGCCGGGAGGTTGATAAGTATGTTAAAGAAGAGGTTTCGCAGCCGTTTTGCTGCATATGCGGTTCTTTTTGCCGTTATGGCGGCGGTATTTGCCCTGCCCTGCAATGTATATGCGACAGAGTCTGCGTCAAATACGACCACGCCTGCGCCGACGCCGATCCCGGTCGCCAGCAATGAACTGACAGCCTGGCCGCAGATGTCTGCGATCGAGGCCCGCTCAGCCATCGTCATGGATGCGGATACCGGCGGGATCGTGTACGCAAAGCTCATTGATGACAAGCGCTATCCGGCGTCGATCACCAAAATCATGACCTGTCTTCTGGCCCTGGAGAATTCGTCGATGAGCGACATCGTCACATTCACGGAGGAGGGCGTCAAGGAAGCCTATGCGGGCAGTTCGAACTGTGTGCCTGTCCTCGGCGAAGAGTTTACCATGGAGCAGGCTCTCAACATCATGATGCTGAAATCGGCAAATGACATGGCGACCCAGATCGCCGTTTCGATCGGCGGCAGTGTAGAAGGCTTTACGACGATGATGAATGACCGTGCGGTCCAGCTTGGCTGCACCGGCACACATTTCAACAATGCAAATGGCATGCCGGATGACAATCACTACAGCACCGCCCATGATTTCGCCCTGATCATGCAGGAATGCATCAAGAATGAGACGTTCAGAAAGATCACTTCGACGGCGGTTGTGACCATCCCGCCGACGAACAAGACGAGCACGGAGCGCATCTATCAGAACCACTGCGCGCTGGTCGTCCCGAGCGATTCACGCTACTACGAATACTGCATCGGCGGCAAGACCGGGTATACGGACTCGGCGTGGCGAACGCTCGTGACCGCGGCCCAGAAGGACGGACGCACACTGGTCTGCGTCACTATGAAATGCGCGACCAAGCAGGATTTTCCGGACACCGCGGCTCTCTTTGAATACGGCTTCAATAACTTTACGAATCAGACCGTTGACCGTACAGTCGACGGATATAAGGAGACCGGCGCGGTCACCCTTCCTGCAAATGCAACGATCGACAACACCTGGTCGAAGGACGACGGGAACGGGAACCTCACATATTACTATGACGAGCAGATCGTCGGTCACGGCGTAAGAACAAAAGATCCGAACGCCCAGGAGGCAGAGAACAAGGAGAAGGGAAGCGGCGAGGAAAAAACAACGATCGAAGGAAGAAAGACAGGGGCTTCAGATACTGATTCACAGAGTTCTGTGAAGGAGGAGACGAAGAGATCGGGCTCCGGCCTTCTGATCGTCATCGCGATCCTTCTGGTCATCCTCATTATCGTCTTTGCCATTCATTTCCGGATCAGACGGGAGAAACAGCGCATCCGCAGAAGGAGACGCCGCAGGAACAATAAGCCGCACGACAGAGACGGTCATCCGCGCGCGTAAAGAATGTATCAACGAAAAAAACTGATCGCTCAAAAAAGGCTGTCGCTATTGCGACAGCCTTTTAGTATGGACATTCTCACGGAGCGTATATCTCGGTGGGGGATTGACGCCTGCCACTGAGACTATCTTGTTGCCCGCCGCAGTGGCGTCCTACAAAGGCGGGGGTCATCTCACACTGAAATATAAAATCCGTGCGCCGCACTCTGAATATGGCCCAACAGACGTTACCTCCCCAGTTAACTCGGCCCAGGCACCCTCGCGTCACACGGAAGGTCTCGTTTAGTGCTGCTGTGTTCCCACCCTGACACGGTTCGCGAGTTCCCGTTGCACGAGACCCAAACGTCATCGCCACTTAAGAAGGGCTGCTCCATCAAGACATACCCTCGGATTGGCATCACCCCTGCTGTAGCGGACTGCAGGTTACAGGGCCCCGCTAATGCCCCGGCTGCACGGATGTTAAGAAGTATATCTCATAATTGCTCGATTGTCAAATAGAGATTCAAAGCGTATAATAAAAATAACTGTTTGTTGTACAAAAATGTGGGAGGGCAAGGGTTTTTCGGCATTGGCGTGCGACGGACGCAACGTGAAAAATATAATAGAAAGAAGGAATGTGCTATGAAAAGAATCGCTCTTCTCACCAGCGGCGGCGATTGCCAGGCGCTCAACGCAACCATGCGCGGCGTTGTCAAAGGACTCAGCAACAATATTGAAGACCTTGAAATATACGGCTTTATTGAAGGCTACAAGGGCATGATCTACGGCAACTACCGACTCCTCACGTCCGATGATTTCTCCGGCATCCTGACACGCGGCGGCACGATCATCGGTTCCTCCCGTCAGCCGTTCAAGATGATGCGCGTTCCGGATGAGAACGGACTCGACAAGGTAGAGGCCATGAAGCAGAACTATTATAAGCTCCGCCTCGACTGCGTCGTCATCCTCGGCGGCAACGGCACGCAGAAGACAGCGAACCTTCTCCGTGAGGAGGGGCTCAATGTCATCCATCTGCCGAAGACCATCGACAACGATATCTATGGCACAGACCTGACATTCGGCTATCAGTCCGCGATCGACATCGCGACAACGGCGATCGACCAGATCCACACAACAGCATCTTCCCACGGCCGTGTCTTTATCGTTGAAGTCATGGGCCACAAGGTCGGCTGGCTGACCCTGTCCGCAGGTCTCGCATCCGGCGCCGACGTCATTCTTATTCCGGAAATTCCGTATGACCTCGACAAGGTCTGCGACGCGATCAAGAAACGTCATTCACATGGCAAGAAGTTCACCATCCTCGCTGTCGCGGAAGGCGCGATCTCCAAGGAAATGGCTGCCATGAAGAAGAAAGACCGCAAGAAAGCCATGGAGAAGCTTCTTTCAGAGTATCCGTCCGTATCCTACAAGCTTGCCGCCGATATTACAGAGAAGACCGGTTCCGAAGTGCGCGTCACTGTCCCGGGCCACGTACAGCGCGGCGGTTCCCCGGATCCGTTCGACCGTGTACTCTCCACAAAACTCGGCGTATATGCAGCACAGCTCATTGCAAATAATGAGTACGGCTACATGGTCGCTACTGTCAATAATGAAATCTGCAAGGTGCCGCTTGAATTGTCCGCAGGTCAGCTGAAGGGCGTAGATCCTAACGATCAGACTGTCCAGCTGGCTAAGTACGTGGGCATCAGCTTCGGAGATTAATCTATGTCATACGTTGCTCTTTACCGCAAAGCCCGTCCGTCTTCCTTTGATGACGTCAAGGGGCAGGATCATATCGTAACCACTCTGAAGAATCAGGTCATAGCCGGAAGGATCCAGCACGCCTATTTGTTCTGCGGTACAAGAGGAACAGGCAAGACGTCTATCGCCAAGATCATGGCGAAGGTCGTCAACTGCGAACGCCCTGTAGATGGGAACCCCTGCAATGAATGCGCTTCCTGCCGCCAGATCGCGGCAGGAAATTCCATGAATGTGATCGAAATCGACGCCGCTTCCAACAACGGCGTCGATAACATTCGTGATATCGTGGACGAGGTGCGCTATAGGCCGACGCAGGGAAAATATAAAGTATACATCATCGACGAGGTCCACATGCTGTCTGCCGGCGCGTTCAACGCGCTCTTAAAGACACTGGAGGAACCTCCTTCGTATGTCGTTTTTATACTCGCGACGACCGAAGTCGGAAAAATACCCGTGACAATTCTCTCGCGCTGCCAGCGATATGACTTTCATCGCATCGACGCGGCCACGCTGGTAGAGCGCATGAAGGAGCTGATCGCGAAGGAAGGCGTGGATGCCGAGGAGCGGGCGCTCGAATTCGTCGCCCGGGCAGCGGACGGTTCCATGCGCGACGCGCTCTCTCTGCTCGACCAGTGCATGGCTTTCTATATGGGTGAAAAACTCACGTATGAAAAGGCTTTGGCGGCTCTCGGGGCGGTGGACACGGATGTATTTGCAGGATTCACAGCCAGGATCATCCAGGGGGACGCCGCGTCGGCGGTCCGTATATTTGAGCAGATGATGGAGCGCGGCAGAGAAGCCGGCCAGTTCGTGGCCGACTATATCTGGTATCTGCGGAATCTGCTCATGGTGCGGACATCTGAGGACGCCGGCGACATCGTCGACGCTCCTGCGGAGCAAATGCGGGAGATGCAGAATCTGGCAGGCAGCGTTCCGCCGGAAACGATCATGCGCTATATCCGTGTGATGTCCGAGCTTCAGAATAATATGCGGTTTTCGACGAATCGCAGAGTACTGGTGGAGATCGCTGTTATCCGGCTGTGCCGTCCGCAGATGGAACGAACGGAGGACGCCGTGAGAGACCGGGTCCGGATGCTGGAAGATAAGCTGGAAGAGATTGAGGAAGTCGGAGGCCAAGCGGTCTTAGGAAGACAATACAGCTT
>JAZRKZ010000155.1:0-3316 GCA_045646565.1 Lachnospiraceae bacterium | reverse complement strand
CGGATGGATGAATATCTGGCGGCGGTGGAGAAAGAACTCTATACAAATATTCACTGTAAGGAGCTGCCGGAAGTTGCGCTCATGCCTGATCGGGGGTCAAAGAACAGGCAGCAGGCGGAGATAAAAGTGTATCTGCCGCCGGAGAAGAAATATCCGGCGCCGGTGACCTTTTACGTTGGGGGCGGTACGCCGACCTGCCTGTCGGCAGCACAGCTCGACCGTCTGCTGACCGCGGCTGAGAACGCGTATGATCTTGCGCATTGCGCCGAGCGCACCGTCGAAGCCGGCCGTCCGGATTCAATCACCCGCGAAAAGCTGGAAGTCCTCATGGCCCACGGTATCAACCGCATCTCAGTCAATCCGCAGACGATGAACCAGAAGACGCTGGACCTCATCGGGCGGCATCACACGGTGGAGGATACGAAGCGGGCGTATGCGCTTGCGCGCGAAGTCGGATTCGACAACATCAACATGGATATCATCCTCGGTCTTCCCGGTGAGGAACCGGACGATGTGGAGCATACACTGCGGGAGATCCAGAAACTGGATCCGGATTCGCTGACAGTCCACTCTCTGGCGGTGAAGCGCGCGTCGAGACTGACAAAGGCCCTTAGGGAAGCGCACCGGGCGGGAGAGATCCGGGATTACAGCAGCTATGCAGGTCTCGGTTTTCAAAATTCAGAGACGATCATCAATCTGGCCTACACATACGCAAGCCGTATGGGCATGGTCCCCTATTATCTCTACCGTCAGAAAAACATGAAGGGCGGCCTCGAGAATACAGGTTTTGCGAAGCCCGGCAAAGAATGTCTCTACAATATCCTCATCATGGAGGAGAAGCAGGAGATCCGGGCCTTTGGCGCAGGAGCCTCTTCGAAGACAGTCTCGCCGGACGGTCTCATTGAGCGCATCATCAATCCGAAGGATGTGAAGACATACCTTGCCAGGATGGCGGCGGAGATCTGAGCGCCGGAGCATGATGAAAACCCGGCTAAGCGTATTTCATGCAAATGCCTTAAAGCCGTTCTCCTGACTACTTTACATTAAAACAATCAGATGATATCATTGAAAACTGGATGCCCGCGATTTATCGGTTTTTATGAGTGCGGAAAGCTATGGGAAACATCGTAGATTATAATCTCACAGAGGAAATTGCACACGGCATATATGTCAGCCGGCTTGCGCGCGAAGTGGCAAGAGAGCTCGGTCTTTCCGAAAGGGAGGAGAAGCAGGTCGCGTACGCCGGACTTCTGCATGATATCGGCAAGCTCAAACTTGCCGGGTATCTCTATGCGGATGTGCGGGATGAGAGACCTCTCGTCGTCGAGGAGCTGAGATATGTGCGCATGCATCCGCTGCTTTCCTGTCAGACCCTTACCGGATACGGATACGACAAGGATCTGATCAGAATCATCCGCTATCATCATGAAAACTACGACGGTTCCGGATATCCGGAGGGTCTGGTCGGCAGCGAAATTCCGATCGGCGCCCGGATCATCCGCGTCTGTGACGTCTATTCGGCTCTGACATCAGACAGACCCTACCGCAGCAGATTCTCCGACGAGGAGGCGATGGCTCTGATGATCGAGGACATCCGATGTTTTGACCTTCGGGTGTTCCTGGCTTTTGAACGCGTCGTTCACAAGGCCGGTACATCCTTCAAAGTGGAACTTCCCGATTCGGACGAGGAACTCTGCCCCGCGCTCGCGAGCAGGAATAAAAGATCGTTCGTGAGATACGCGAAGTGGCAGCCGGCCGCGGGCTGTTCTGCTAAAAATTCCGGAATTGACAACGATTCCGCAGCTAGAAAGAGGAGCAATTATGGCACTTAAGAAAAAGCCGGTCAACGGCATGAAAGATATCCTTCCGTCTGAGATGGCGGTGCGCATGTATGTGACAGAGCTGATCCGCAAAACGTACGCAGAGTTCGGCTTTTCTTCCATTGAGACGCCCGCGGTCGAGCACATCGGCAACCTGCTTTCCAAGCAGGGCGGTGAAAATGAAAAACTGATCTTCAAGATCTTAAAGCGCGGCGAGAAGCTCGACCTTTCGAAGGCGACGACAGAGGAAAATGTGACGGACAGCGGTCTGCGCTATGACCTGACTCTCCCGCTCTCTCGGTATTACGCCAATCACATGAATGATCTGCCGGCCCCGTTCAAAGCGCTTCAGATCGGCAGCGTATGGCGTGCGGACCGTCCGCAGAGAGGCCGTTTCCGTCAGTTCACCCAGTGCGATATTGACATCCTCGGCGATCCGTCCTATCTCGCGGAGATCGAGCTGATCCTCGCGACGACGACTGTTATCGGAAAACTGGATTTCCACAATTTTACGATCCGCATCAACGACCGGAAGATACTGAAGGCCATGGCGAAAAAGGCAGGATTTGAACCTTCAGATTATGATAAGGTCTTCATCATTCTGGACAAGATGGACAAAATCGGTCTTAACGGCGTGAGAGCCGAACTGCTCGAAAGTTACCCGGAGGAGAAGGTACAGGCCTACCTTGCCCAGTTCGACGAGAGCGTTGATCCGAACGTACTCATGGAGGGTTCGCCGCTTCCGGAAATCATTTCCGTCGTCGACAAGGTAAAGACAGCGGACTTCAGGATCCAGTTCGATCCGACCCTTGTCCGCGGCATGAGCTATTACACCGGTCCGATCTTCGAGATCGCCATGGACGAGTTCGGCGGTTCTGTCGGCGGAGGCGGACGCTACGACGAGATGATCGGCAAGTTCACCGGTCACGATACGCCGGCGGTCGGTTTCTCCATCGGTTTCGAGCGCATCATCATGCTGCTCCTGGAGCGCGGATTTGAAGTTCCGGACGCGAAGGAAAAAGTCGCCTTCCTGATTGAAAAGAAGATGCCGGCAGAGCGTCTGGCGGATGTATTTGCCAAAGCGCAGAAAGAAAGAGACGCCGGCAAAGCGGTCGGAATATCCATTATGAAGAAGAATAAGAAATTCCAGAAGGACCAGCTTGCGCAGGAAGGTTATACAGATATCAGAGAATTTTTTGCAGACTAAATTGGAGGATATATGGCAGAATCAATGAAAGGCCTTGTTCGCACCTCAAGATGCGGGGAGGTCACGGAGGAAATGATCGGAAAACAGGTGACTCTCATGGGCTGGGTGGCCAAGAGCCGCAACAAGGGCGGTATCGTCTTTGTTGACCTCAGGGACCGCACCGGCATCATGCAGGTCATCTTTGAAGGAAATGAGAAGGCGGCGACGCTGCACAGCGAATACTGTATCGCCGTCACGGGCACGGTCAGAAAAAGAGAAGGCGCAGCCAACACGAACCTTAAGACCGGCA
>JAZRKZ010000154.1:0-14553 GCA_045646565.1 Lachnospiraceae bacterium | reverse complement strand
TGGTCCGGACCCTGCTGATGGAACGCATCACGACAAAAACATCGATGGCTGTCGAGGCGTCCGTCATGATACGGATCCTGTCTTTGCCGGTCAATTTTTTCCGCGGTTTTTCATCCGGCGAACTGGCGACCAGAGCGGGATCGGTCAGTTCCCTGTGCAGCATGCTTTTAGACAACATCCTGTCGCTCGGACTCAGCAGCCTGATATCTCTTATCTATATCATGCAGATATTCAGTTTTGCGAGAACACTTGTCATACCGTCGATCATCATTATTGTGTCGACTGTGGGGATTGGTATAGTGGCCTCGTTCAGACAGATCGATATCACCCGCAGAAGGATGAAACTGTCAGCGCAGGAGTCGGGTATGGCGTTCGCCATGTTGAACGGCGTTCAGAAGATCCGTCTGTCCGGCTCGGAAAAGAGAGTCTTCGCCAGATGGGCCCGCAAATACTCGGAGAGTGCCAGACTGCAGTACAACCCGCCCTTTTTCGTCAAAATGAACGGCGTTCTGGTGATGGGAATTTCTCTGGTGGGCACGATCGTTCTCTATTACCTGGCAGTAAAGAGCGGCGTCAGCGTGAGCGATTACTATGGATTTGAGGCGGCGTACGGCAGAGTGATGGCGGCCTTCTCGTCTCTTGCCGGGATTGCGACCTCTGTGGCGGGCATCCGCCCGGTCCTTGAGATGGCGGAGCCCATTTTAAAGACGGAGCCTGAAGTGACTTCGGATAAGGAAGTCGTCACCAAACTGAACGGCAATATCGAGATGAGCCATGTATCCTTCCGCTATGAGGAGAAGACGCCTTACATCTTAAGAGATCTGTCGCTGAAGATCAGGGCGGGCGAGTATGTTGCCATCGTCGGACGTACAGGCTGCGGCAAATCGACACTGATCAGGCTTCTTCTGGGATTTGAACAGCCGGAGACGGGAGCGGTGTATTATGATCACCGTGATCTCAGCGGTCTCGATCCCAGGTCCCTTAGAAAGCACATCGGCGTTGTCATTCAGAACGGTCAGCTTTTCCAGGGCGACATCTATTCCAATATCACGATCTCCGCTCCGCAGCTCGGACTTTCGGACGCCTGGGAGGCCGCTGAGGTCGCGGGTATTGCGCAGGATATAAGAGAGATGCCGATGCAGATGCAGACGGTGATCTCAGAAGGGCAGGGAGGCGTCTCGGGCGGACAGAAGCAGAGACTGCTGATCGCCAGGGCGATTGCGCCGAAGCCTCGGATCCTGATCTTTGACGAGGCGACGAGCGCGCTTGACAACAAGACGCAGAAGCAGGTGTCGGATGCGCTTGACCGCCTGAAGAGCACGAGAATCGTGATTGCCCATCGCCTGTCCACCATCAGGAACTGCGACCGGATCCTTGTGATGGATAAAGGAGCGATCATTGAGGAGGGCAGGTATGAAGAGCTGATTGCGAAGAACGGAGCGTTCGCGGAGCTGGTCGCAAGACAGAGGCTGGATGCGGCGGGATGATGCCGGAGTGTCCGGATTACCATGAAGAAAATCCCTTCAGGGGTTTTTAGAGTAAACAAAATACTACAAGGAGGAATGGATATGAGAAGAATGCGGAAACTACTCGGTATTGTACTTGTCATCACGATGATGCTGCTTAGCACATCGTGCGGTGCGGCTCAGAACGTCGCGCCTGCGGCAGGAACGCAGACGGAAAGCAGTGCAGCCAAAGGAGAAAGTGTCATTGATGAATCCGCGGCCGGGGATGAGCAGACGTCGGCAGATAAATCGTCTGCGGAAGAGCCTGCCGCGGAAAAGAACGGCGAAGTGATGATTCTTTACACGAGCGATATCCATTGCGGTATCAATCAGGGATTCGGACTTGCGGGCCTTAAGCAGATCAGAGATTCGCTGGAAGCGCAGGGTTACACAACGATCCTTGTGGATGACGGCGACGCCATTCAGGGCGAGATGGTCGGCGTGTTCACGAACGGTGAGCGGATGATCGATCTGATGAACGCCATGCAGTATGACGTGGCTATCCCCGGAAACCATGAATTTGATTATGGCATGGAGCAGTTCCTGGCTCTGACGGAAAAGGCAGAGTTTCCCTATATCAGCTGCAATTTTGTGAAGAACGGCGAGAAGGTATTTGCACCGTATGTGATCAAAGAAGCAGCCGGTATCAAGATCGCGTTCGTCGGCATCACGACGCCGGAGACGATCACAAGTTCCACGCCCAAATATTTCCAGAACGAAGAAGGGGAATTCATTTACGGTTTTATGCAGGATGAGACCGGCGAGGCGCTCTATCAGGCAGTACAGAAAGCTGTCGACGACGCCCGGGCAGAGGGTGCGGACTATGTTTATGTCATGGCGCATCTCGGCCTTTTAGGAGTAAGCGCGCCATATACCTATGTAGATGTGATCTCGCACACGAGTGGGATCGATGTTTTCCTTGACGGACACAGCCATGACACGGATCAGGTCATCATGAAGAATAAAGACGGTGAGGATGTTGTCCGCTCCGCCGTCGGCACGAAGATGAACTCGATCGGGCACAGTCTGATTTCACCGGAGAAAGGCGTCATCGACACTGCAATCTGGAGCTGGCCGAATAAGGATTCGGCGCCGTCTCTTCTGAATATCCGGAATGAAATGGCGGACAAGGTGGATGCCGCGCTGGCGGAAGTGGATGAGGCAATGTCCGGAGAAGTGGGCAGTTCTGCCGTAGATCTTACGATTTTCGATCCGAATGAGAAGGATACAAATGGCAACCCCATCCGCATGGTCCGCCGGGCCGAGACCAATCTGGGCGATCTCTGTGCGGACGCTGTTCGAAATGTGACCGGCGCGGATATCGGAATATTCAATGGCGGAGGCGTCCGGACCAGCATCTCAAAAGGAAAGATTACCTTGGGGAGTGTGATCAGTGTGCATCCTTTCGGTAACGAGATCTGCATGGTCGAAGTCACAGGACAGCAGATCCTTGATGCGCTCGAGTGGGCATCGAGTGCTGTGCCGGATGAGATGGGAGGTTTCATGCAGGTATCCGGAATGACCTATGAAATTGATGTCGCTGTCCCGAGCGGGTGCCAGAAGGATGAGAACAATATGTTCGCCGGCATAGAAGGGGAGCGCCGCGTAAAGAATGTCATGATCGGCGGTGAACCGATTGATTCGGCTAAGACGTACACGCTGGCCGGTACGAACTATACTCTGCTTGCGCATGGCGACGGTCAGACGGGGTTTGACGGGGCCACACTGCTTGAGAACGGCACAAAGCTCGACTATCAGGTACTGATTGAATATATAGAGGATCATCTTGGCGGCGAGATCGGCGAGGAGTACGCCGACCCGTACGGACAGGGCAGGATCAAGATCCTGAACGGCTGAAGATTTTCCTGACGGATAGAAAGTACACTGACTGGGCAGCAGCGGAGTTCACAAAATCTTCACAATTTTTGTTAGCACTCACGCTTGACGAGTGCCAATATAAGTGTTATATTACATCTAGAACAAAGGAAGAGGCAAATGCAAAAACCCCAAAGCAAGTCTCTTCCCTTGGTTCCGCAGATGATCTGACACGGGTCCCGCCGGCAAGGTTCGGAGCACGATTTCATCTGCGTCAGCAGACAGACAGGCTGCTGGATTTCGTATATATTACATTTATATAGAGGAGGTATGTACCATGTTAATGCCCAGTATTTTCAGAACAAACGTATTTGATGATTTCTTCGAGGATCCGTTCAAGGACTTCACAAGAATGAACGCTCCGTCAAGACCGACTCACGAGCTGATGAGAACGGATGTCAAGGAAATGGAGAAAGGCTTCGAAGTTTCTGTATCGCTTCCGGGCGTCAAGAAAGAGGATATCACCGCTGAGCTGAAGGACGGTTATCTGACGATCACTGCGACAACGGGTTCCAGCAAGGAAGAGAAGAAGGAGGATGGCAAGTACATCCGCAGGGAGAGATTCTTCGGCAGCGCCAAGAGAACCTTCTATGTCGGCGAGGATATCACTGAGGAAGACATCAAGGCCAAGTATGAGGACGGTATCCTGATACTGGATATTCCGAAGAAGGAAGCGCAGCCGGTCGTAGAGCAGAAGAGATTCATCAACATCGACTGATACCGGTAAGGCGTCACATGTTCACTAAAAAATGACCCTGCGAGGGATAATGGAGACATCCCCGGGGAATGAAGGGCTGCATATCCGTCGGGGTGTGCAGCCCTTTGTCGTAAGTATTGATGAAAAGAGGAAACTGGTATGGGAGCAAAACGGGATTATTATAAAGTTCTGGGCGTGGAAAGATCCGCAACTTCTGATGCCATTAAGAAAGCATATCGAAAACTGGCCAAAAAATACCATCCGGATTCAAATGCCGATAATCCCCGGGCGGAAGCGAAATTCAAGGAAGTCTCTGAAGCCTATGACGTTCTTGGGGATGAGGAAAAGCGGAAGTTGTATGACCGGTTTGGATTTGCCGCGTTCGACGGCTCCGCAGGTCCCGGCGCCGGGAATCCGTACGGCTCCGGAGGCACATGGCGGACGTATCGCCAGGGCGACGGTCAGTGGACCGGTTTTTCCGGCGGCGGACCGGGCGGGGGGACTTATCATGAGTTCCACTTTAACGGGAACGGCATGGATCTCGATGATATCCTGAAGCATGCCTTCGGCGGCGGTGCAGGCAGTTTCGGCAGTGACGGCGGCAGCTTCAGCGGCAGTTTTGGCAGCGGCAGTTTCGGCGGCTTTGAGAAGACGTCCGGCGGATCCGCGCGTGCGGGAAGCAGGACGGGTAAGGCGGATATTCCTGTCCGGGAAGGCGTGCTGCTGCAGAAAGGCAGCGATGTGTATACGATGGTCCGTGTGCCGTTCGAGATCGCGGCGCTCGGCGGCGAGGTACTTGTGCCGACGCCCGACGGGCAGGTCAAGTGCAAGGTCAGGGAAGGCACGCAGGCCGGTTCGAAGATCAGGCTCCGCGGCAAGGGGATGCCGAAGCGGAACGGGAACGGCCGCGGCGATGAGTATGTCACGGTGGAGATTGCTGTGCCCGGTCATATGAGCGAGGAAAAGAAGCGGAAGCTGAGAGAGTATGCAAGGACCAATTGACGACGCCGGCATTCCTGGCTTTGCGGCGCGGCTGCATTTGCCGAAAAAACAAATGAGACTTCACAGGAAGTTTATTCTGTGATACCGTAAAAGTGTATCGGAACCCCGGCTGCGGGTCAGATGGAAGCCTGTGGTTTCCAGGTCGAAGGGGAGTATTTTGCGCGCCGGGTCTTACGGGCGGGATTTGAATAGACGGGAGGTCTCATGAACATTAGAATATTGGAACTGATTGACGGCGCAAAGCAGGCGACCGGGCTTACGGTCGTGATCGATGTTCTTCGGGCTTTCTCGCTCGAGGTGTGTCTCTTCGCCCAGGGGGCGGAAAAGATTTATCCGATCGGCGATATGGAGGAAGCCTTTGCCCTGAAGGCCGAACATCCGGACTGGCTGCTTTTCGGCGAGCGGGGCGGGGCCAAGGTCGAAGGCTGCGACTACGGCAACTCGCCGACCGGTATTGCGGGCATCGATTTTACCGGACAGACGCTGATCCACTCGACCAGCGCCGGCACACAGGGAATCGTCAATGCAGCGGGCGCGGATGAGATCATCACCGGCAGTCTGCTCAACGCCCGTGCGATCGCGGAATATATTAAGAAGAAAGACCCGGAGACAGTGTCTTTCTGCGCGATGGGCAACGCGGCAGTCCGCCGGGCCAATGAGGACGTCCTCTGCGCCGAGTATATAAAGAGTATCCTTGAGGGAGACCCGATGCCGGATATAAAGGAGAGGGCCCGCGAACTTGAGTGGAACGGGGCTGAGCATTTCTTCAACGAGAAGACCCAGCACATCTATCCGAAACCGGATTTTTTCAAGTGCATTGAGGTCGACACCTATGACCTTGTCATCCGCGTCGCGAAGGATGCGGACGGAAGGTTCGTCGCGCGGAGGGTGACGGATTGAGGCGTCTGCCCATGTGTGCTTCGTCTTATGACAGATGAGATAAGGCGACAATAGATTAACATTCGAAAACGAAAACCACCCTATAGAGATTCTAAAGGAATCGGTCATATAGGGTGGCTTTTTTTATGTGTGAGCCGCGCTGCCGCCGGCGATGGAAGATCCTTTGAGGCGTGGATGATTTCAGCAGATGTTACAGGAACCGTTCGATCGCCTTCTGGAAATCCTCGATCGACCTGTTGTCACCGTCTTCCATGGCATGGATCAGACAGTGATTGATATGCTCGTTGATGATTACTTTACCAAGGCTGCGGACGGCAGAGTTGACCGCGGAGAGCTGGACGAGAATGTCTGCGCAGTCTTCATCCGTCTCGACCATATCTTTTACCTTCTGCAGATGGCCGATGATCCTGGCCAGTCTGTTCAGGAGTTTCTTTTTGTGCTCGGGAGAGTGGTAGTGTCCGTGGGCCTTAGAGAAATGTCCCTCCGCATGTATGTCGTTATGTGTATGATCGGCCATCCGCTGATCCTCCTTGGCTGATAGTGTATCCGGCGGCGTATAGTTCATTAACTGTCTGCCGCACAGGAACCGCTTGGATACCATAGAGATTATAGCATATCAAAAAAGCCCTGTGTCTGTTTTCTCTCTGTCCCCTGCCTGAGGGCGGGATAACCGCTTATAGGAATAAAAAACGGGCAGGGGAATCATTTCCTCTGCCCGAACTGATAAACGATTTATGCGATGCTGTGGACCGGAAGCCTGCCGAGATAAGCGGAAAGAGCTTTGCAGACAATGCCGCCGACGAGCCCGACTGCGACTGCCTCAATGAGTCCCTGGACGCCGACGAGAGCGACGACGAACGCGAACGGGTTCGTGACGCCGAGCGTATTCACAAGGTTCTGCACGTAGTCGGTATGATAAAATACCAGGCAGATATACCCCATAAAAAGGAGGGTGTTGAGGAGCGGCGCGGCGATGGAACCGACGAAGAGGCTCCATGTTCGTCTGTGGTCAAACTTTCTGACCAGTTCGTACACACATCCTGTGAGGAAGCCCATGAGAGTACGCGTCACGACACAGAGAATAAATGTGTGGATCGGGCTTACTCCGAGCAGTGTGCTAGTCATGACCGATCCTCCGGTCAGTGCGTCCTTGAAACTTACGAGTCCGAATACGGCTCCGGTGATGGCTCCGCCTGCCGGGCCGATGATGATGGCCGCCACTGCGATCGGCAGTGTCAGAAAGCTCATATAGAGCGGGCCTACCGGCACGCTGCCGAGTCCGATGGCTTTCATGACAAGCTGGATGCAGATGAGCATAGCGAGCTGCACGAGTGTCAGTAAATCATACTTTTTTTTCATATTCAGTTTCCTCCTGCTGCTGTTCCGCCTTAGGCGCGGATACGGCGCATCTTCATCATAATCAAATGACAGAAAAAGTCAATAGGGGTCACAGATTGTTCATTCTTAGACACAAAAGCTGCTAAATATTATCATATAGGCCTACAGCCGAGTCTCTAATTGACATAAATCATCTGGCATGATAGCTTAATTATATCTCAGTGACGGGCGTTGATCCCCAACTGAGATATAATGAAGCTGACCTGAATTCCGAATGAAGACAGGCGGGCGAGGCTTGAATAAATGAAAGCAGGGGGTACCATGGCTATTAACGATATTGAACACTGCGAACACACGGAGGTCCACGCCGAGACTGTGCAGGCTGTGCGTGAGAGCATGCCGGCTGAGGATGAGCTCTATGATCTGGCAGAGCTCTTCAAAGTTTTCGGGGATTCCACCCGGATCCGGATTCTTTTCGCTCTCTTTGAGGCGGATATTTGTGTCTGCGATCTGGCGGAGCTTCTTGGTATGACTCAGTCCGCAATCTCTCATCAGCTGCGGATATTAAAGAATGCGAGACTCGTCAAGAACCGCAGGGACGGGAAGCAGGTCATATATTTTCTGGCAGATGATCATGTCCGTTCGATCATCAATCAGGGCCTTGAACATGTTGAGGAGTGACGGCGGCTCAATGAAGTTTCTATGAAGCGCAGCGGCGGAGCGCCGCGTCCATAGGAGCTGCCGCGCTGCATGGGGTTGGAGGTCAAAAGCTGCTGCATAGTCTGCGTCTTGCGTGAGCGGGACGCTTTCTTAGCTATTGGAGGTAAAGAACGATGGGCTATACATATGATGAGCTGGCTCACAGATGGGAAGACAACGAGCTCTTTTACAGGGATCTTTATATGAGAAAACAGGGAGATCCCGCCGCCTGCGCCGAGTATCTGCGATCCCTCAATATCAATGATCTCAAGGCGCGCGGTCTCACTGTTCCCGAACTCTTTGCCCCGTCGTCGAAACTGGGAGAATACTCTTATATCTTTCCGCTTGCGGTAGATCTTTCCGTCTGGAAGCACAGCCGCTATACGCCTTCTTATTTTCATTCGCATGAGTACATCGAAGTCGTCTGTGTCATGGAAGGCAGGGCCGTTAACCGTTTCCGGGGAGATGAGTACTATGAGATGGTGCCGGGCGACATTATTATACTGCCGAACGGCACGGAGCATGCGCTCGAAGTTTTTGAGGACGATGGCATCGTGCTCAATATCATGTTGAAGAAGAGCACGTTCGAGACAGCGTTCTTTGATATTCTTTCAAATGACAATATGCTCTCCAGCTTTTTCAGGGATATGCTTCACGGCGAGAACCGGATCCCATATTTTTATTTCAGCTGCGGCGATGATCCGGAGATCAGGAGCTTTATCGAGAGGATGTATATCGAGTATTACAGCCACCGCCATTATTATGAGATCATAGTGAAGAATCTCGTCATCTGCCTGTTCTCCCTGCTGCTCCGCGGCGCGGACAAATACCTTATCCAGGGGGAGAAGGATATACGGTATCAGATCGTCCATTATCTGCAGCAGAATTTTACGCGCACGTCTCTTGAAGAGGCGGCAAGGACTTTTGGCTACCGGCCCGCCTATTTCAGCCGTCTGGTTCGCCGGGAGACCGGTCAGACTTTTACGGAGCTCCTTACCGCATACCGTATGCAGATGACACGCCGCTTCCTGCTGGAGAGCAAGATCCCGATCCACAGCATCAGTGAGATCGTTGGCTATCGTTCTCTGGAACATTTCAACAGGACATTCAGGAATGCGCACGGCATGTCTCCGTCAGAGTACAGGAAGGCGAACGGAAAGTAGAAAAATATCAAGTAAAAAAACATCAAGTTCATGGACAACACAATCACTGTCTTATATCTTGCAAATGATATACTATATTGTCAGAATACTGTTCGAACATGCGAAGTGTTGGCACAGCAATTGCGGATAATGGTCATGAATTAATCGTACTTGCTGGGGTGAAGGGCATATCCGGCTGGTTGGTGCTATGCGGATCACTGGGTGGTCGGACGGAAAGGAGCGAGATATGAAGAAACTATTGAGTGTGTTCCTTGCAGCGGTGATGATGTTCTCGGTATGCGCGTCATTATATGCGGCAGAGGAATTTGCAGCGGTCCCTGTTGAGGAACCGGGCTGGGTCGAAGACGAAGCCGAGGACGTTCAAACTGACGCTCCGGAGGCGGTAGATCCTGCCTCTGACGCGGAAGCGGAGGTCCCTTCAGAGGACGGACCGGCGGCCGGAATCATTGAGGAGGCAGTGTATGAGGATACGGTCGGAGCAATCGCGCCGGTCTACAGGTACAGAGTCTATCTGCCGCAGAATTATTCGGCGGATCAGAAGTATCCGACAGTCTACCTGATGCCGTATGACGGCTACAGCGCGGATCGGTATATCGATGACGGGATCGAGGCCCTCCTTGATGAACTTATGGCAACTCAGGAAGCGGTCGATATGGTTGTCGTCATGCCGGAATTCACCGCCAGCGATGATTATTCCGTCAAGCTGGAGGCTCTGGTAGAGGAGGTTGAGGAAAAGTACTCCGTGATTCCGGACCGCAGGTATCGTGCGATCCTCGGCGTCAACGTCGGCGGCTATATGGCGCTTGAGACGGCTCTCATTGAGAAATCGGAGACGTTCTTCTGCATCGGATCCCACATGGGTGACTTTACGAGCGCGGATAACCCTTATCTGGCCGCTAAAGGTTCTGTGGCCGATGTCGTTGCCGGCATGGACAGTATGCCCGCCAGTGGGTATCAGTACCTGTCCGGGCATTTCTTTTATATAGACGCACCGAACGGCTCCGCGGACAGCACGGCAGCGGGCGGAACATCCGATATCGGTGCGGGTCTTGAAAAGAGATCGAACCCGTATTGGCAATGGGGTGCTCATCTCTACAGCACGCCCGATCCGAAGCTGGTTGAATATGCAATCCTTGACGGAGATGAGAACACCGATTTCTATAAAGCGGGTCTTCGCCGCTCTCTGAACCGGTTCAGTCGGAGATTTACGGAGAATCTCTTTACGGGATCTCTTTCCTGCACGCCGCAGGCGGTGACCAGTGCGGATTCCGAGATCACCGCGAAAGTGAAGCTTACGGTGAAGAATGAGATTGCGAAGTATGTGGAGAAAATTCCGGAAGTCGCCCTGACAGTCACGATGAGCGATCCGCTGACCGGTAACGAACTTTACTCTGCAACGGAAGCACTCGGGACACTGACTGCAAATGAAGAGACAGTTACGACATTTGCCCTCGCCAGCAGCAACATGGCGGACGGTCTCAATACGACGGTGACGGCGACGCTCTCTATTCTCGGTATGAATCATGAGCTCGCATCTTTGTCTCTGGTAACGGTCCAGGATGTCGGTGAGGCGGACGACGAGAAGCTCGTGGACCTCATGGGCAACTGGTATTTCAAGGCCTATAAGACCTACCGCGGGAACGATTCGACGGTCGTGGATCTCGACAGGATCTCTTACCTCACGCCGGATGTCTATGAGAAGTGGGGCGTTGTCCAGCCGTGCCTCGGCTGGTGGACAGGCGACTTTGATGAATCCCTCGGCGGTCAGGACAATTATGGCGGATACGCATGGTATATCCGGACATTTGAAGTGCCGGAGGATTTCCCGAAGGAAGACCTCACAATGGCGGTCGGCTATTTTGATGAGGCAAACGAGACTTATGTCAACGGCCAGCTCATCGGCTCCTCCGGTATGCGGTATGATATTGCTCCGGACGGCGTCGGCGTCTACGATGGATCGAACCCGTGGGATGTCAACTGCGTCTATCCGATCGACTCCTCCGTCCTTAACTATGGAGGGACCAATACAATCGCGGTGCGTATCTGCAACTCCAGCGGCGGCGGCGGCTGGTATGAGGGCCCGGTCGGCATCTATTCAAGGGCTGCATACGATAAGATCGCAGCCGGCGACTCCCGCCTGATCATCGATGAGTACGAATCCGTGTCGACGGGCAAAAAAGAAACTTTCCGTATCTATCTGCCGGAAGGTTATGACGATAAAGACAACGCAGAGCGTTATCCGTCTCTCTATCTCTTCCACGGCATCAACAGTACAAGTAAGACATACGAGATCGATGATATCGATAAGGTCCTCGACGAAGCAATCGCAGCCGGGCTGATCCGCAAGATGATTGTTGTTATACCGGATGACCCCACAAAGAGAAGCTTCTGGCGCGGCAAATACGGCGATATGGTCCTTAATGATCTGATTCCGTATGTTGACCAGAAGTACCGCACGATCAATGATGAGCGCTACAGATTCACCTCCGGATGCTCCATGGGCGGCGCCGGCTCGGTCGGTCTCGGCCTCTTCCATCCGAATCTTTTCTCAGGCGTAGTCAGCTTCTACGGCGCGCTCAGTTATACAAGCGCTCTTGCGGACGCGGAGTCGGTCTCGAAAGAATACCTCGATATGTACGCGATCTATATGGCCTGCGGCAATCAGGATATGTACAACTTCTATGACGATCAGGAGCAGATGAGCCGCATCCTGACAGCGAAGGGGGTCGAGCATTATCATCTGGTCGACAACGGCACGCATACAAGCAGCTTCTATCTGCCGCATTTTATCGAGTCGCTTGTCTATATTCTTCAGAGATCCTACAGCACGACGACTTCTGCGGAGATCCTTAGCGGATCAATGAAGGTAACTGCGGTCAACGGGGAAGCTCTCACAAAGCGCATATTGCCTAAGGCAGTAAGCACAGAAGTCAAACTCGCGGTCAGCGATCCGTCGGCTTATCTCAACACGATTGCCTCCTCCAGATTCACGGATAACGAGGCCCCGGTCCTCCGCATTCCGGTCGAAGTGAGGGTAATCCAGAATGACAAGATCGTCGGTTCTAAGACAGTCTGCGTTCTGGCGGGCAGCGAGACGGAGGATACGCAGACAGTCGATGTCGAGTGCCCGGCGCTCGATCCTTCTACGGAATTCACCGTGAAAGCCTATGCTTCGGTCCTTGAGAATACAATTGAGCTTGGCAGCGAGACAGTTAACGGCGATGGTCTCTTCGATGACGTCAAAGATCCGTCCCATCCGTACTTCAAGGCAATCTACTGGGCAGTGGATGAAGGCATCACGACAGGCTATAGCGGAACGAACATTTTCGGAATCGATGACGGCTGCACGAGAGGTCAGGCAATGATGTTCCTGTGGAGATTTGCAGGCAAGCCGGAACCGAAAGAACAGAGCAAATCACCGTTTACGGATGTTCCCGAGGACCATACGTTCTACAAAGCGATTCTCTGGGCACAGCAGGAGGGTATCACAAAGGGCTACTCCGACGGCTCGTTCGGTATAGATACGACCTGCACGAGAGGTCAGATCGTCACCTTTATCTGGAGAATCAAGGGATCGCCGGCTCCGAAGACGACAAAGAGTCCGTTCAAGGATAAGATCACGCCGGCTTACCTCAAGGCAGTCCTCTGGGCGTCCGAGAATGGCATCACGAAGGGCTTCAAGGACGGCACGTTCGGCGATACCAGGGAGTGCACAAGAGGTCAGATCGTGAAATTCCTTTACAACGCAGATAGTCTTAAATAATGGAAGCTGCACAGACTGTTCCCTGAAAGGCAGGCAAATGAGTATCGGAATAAGGCCCAGCCCCCGTTCGGAACAGGTCAGGTACGACATCCTCATGTGAAAACAGCACATTATCCCTCATATTTGGAAACTGCCGCTTTGGATTTCCGAAGCGGCAGTTTTCTTTTGTCATCAGACTTGACAGTATGCGGGAAAGTGATAGAATAAAATTAAACATATGAATAACTGTTCACATGTTGGAACGAACAGACATTACGTTTTGTAGGGAGGATCCGGAGATGAAGAAGACATATAAGATCGATGTGGACTGTGCGAACTGCGCCAATAAAATGGAAGAGGCGACAAAGAATACGCCCGGCGTGAAGGACGCGTCTGTCAATTTTATGGCGCTTAAAATGAAGGTCGAGTTCGAGGAGGGAGCAGACGTTGAAGCGGTCATGAGAAATGTCATAAAGAACTGCAAGGTCGTGGAGGATGACTGCGAGATATTCATCTGATCGCAGCAAATGTCATGAATAAGAAACAGAAAAATCTACTGATTCGAATTATAACGGCGGGCGCGGTGATGGCTGTCCTCCTGTTTCTGCCGCTTCGTGATCAGCCTGTCCTTCGATTTGCCCTGTTCATGATCCCCTACCTCACGGTCGGCTATGATATTCTGAGGAAAGCCTTTAAGGGGATCATGAACCGGCAGGTGTTCGACGAACATTTTCTGATGGCCGTCGCGACAATCGGCGCAATGGCGCTCGGCGAATACACTGAGGGAGTGGCCGTCATGTGGTTCTACCAGCTCGGTGAGCTGTTTCAGAGCTATGCCGTAGGAAAAAGCAGACAGAATATTGCGGAGCTCATGGATATCCGGCCGGATTATGCAAATGTTGAGACGGACGGACAGATCGAAAAAGTCGATCCCGATGACGTTGAGACAGGTTCGATCATCGTAGTGGGGCCTGGTGAAAAGATCCCGATCGACGGCGTGATCGTGGAGGGTCATACGACGCTCAATACCGCGGCGCTGACGGGCGAAAGTATTCCGGCAGATGTCGGTGAGGGCGACGAGGTCATTTCCGGCTGCGTCAACATGTCGGGCCTCATCAGGATCGAGACGACAAAGGAATTTGAAGAATCGACGGCGTCGAAGATCCTTGATATGGTGGAGAACGCGACGTCGAGGAAGTCGAAGTCGGAGCAGTTCATAACGAAATTTGCAAGAGTCTATACGCCCGCAGTCTGCTGCGGGGCGCTGGTACTCGCTCTGCTGCCGCCGCTCGTGCGGCTTCTTGGCGGCGCGGCGCCGATGTGGGGAGACTGGATCTACCGGGCTCTGACTTTCCTTGTCATCAGCTGCCCGTGCGCGATCGTGGTCAGTATTCCACTCAGCTTTTTCGGAGGTATCGGCGGAGCCAGCAGTCAGGGCATCCTGATCAAGGGATCAAATTATATGGAAACGCTCTCGAAGGTCAGGACGGTTGTGTTCGACAAGACGGGGACGATCACGAAGGGGAATTTTGTCGTCTCCGGCGTTCACCACAGCATGATCGAGGATGAGCGGCTCATCGAGCTTGCCGCCCTTGCGGAGGCGCACAGCGGACACCCGATCAGCAGGAGTCT